>CAMDJH010000004.1 GCA_945900455.1 Akkermansia muciniphila | reverse complement strand
GACGCTGCGAAAAGTGAACACGAATGGAATGGTCAGTGTTTTTGACGAAAACCTGGACGCGAAGACGTTTCTGTATCTTCGCGGGGATGAGCGGAGTCTTCCGGAAGGCAAGCCGACGGTCCCTCCGGGCATGCCTGTTTTCCTGGGTGGTGATTCATTGGCGGTACAACGGCTGGACCTGCCGGTGGCCGCTCGTTACCCCGGCGTGAAACCGTTCGTTCGGCAGGCCGAAACGGAAAAGCACGAGCATCGCCTGGCCGCAGCCCTGGACTCGTTGGCCTCCGTTACCCGGCAGCTCGCCGATGCCCGCGGCAAGTTTGCCGCCGCGGAAGCGACGAACTCACTGGCGATACGAGCCATGGCGTATTCCGACGTTCTCGGTGCCGAGGTCCGCTGGCGCAATCAGTCGAATCAACTTGCCGTGGCGCGCACCGAATTGGACGCCCTGCGTGCCCGCCTGGCGGCTGACGAAGCGGTCTACACCGTCCCGCTTAGCAGTCGAAAGGAAGGGCTTGATTCTGCAAAGGCGGAGGCAACTGGCTCGAAACCCGGAGTTAAAGAGACGCCCGCCGCTAGGTCTGCTGCGGATGAGTTGGCCGTTGCGGCCGGCCGCGCGGAACGGTTGGTGAACCTGCGCAAAGCGGAAGCCAAAGTTTCGACCGCGGACGGAGTGCTGGCGTTGCTGCAAGCGGAGCAAGCGGCGGCGGCGGCGCGACGCATCGCCGAAGGAGCAGGGGAAAAAAAGGAAGAGAAGGAGAAAGCCGAAGCGGCGCTCAAGAAGGCGCAGGAACAAGTTTCCAGCGCGAAAACAAATTCCGAAATCGCTCACGCTGCACTCCAGACCAATACGACCGCCTACACTCCGCTGACGCCGGTTTACCCCGCCCAGAGCACCGGGCGCCGCAGCGCGCTGGCGGGTTGGCTCACCCGGCGTGACAATCCGCTCGCGGCCCGGGTCGCGGTGAATCACATCTGGGCACGCCACTTTCACGCGCCTCTCGTAACCTCGGTGTTCGACTTTGGTCGCAATGGGTCTCCCCCGACTCACCCGGAACTTCTGGACTGGCTGGCGGTGGAGTTTATGGAACACGGCTGGAGCATGAAGCATTTGCATCGCCTGATTGTCACCAGCACTGTGTACCGCCAGAATTCAGTAACGGCCGAAGCAAGGACGCTGGGTTCCCATGATTCCAAAATCGAAAATGATCTCCGCACGGCGACGGCTCAGAATAAAGTCCGCGATCCGGCCAATAAATTCCTTTGGAGGATGAATCCCGGCCAGATGGAGGCGGAGGTGGTGCGTGACAGTCTGCTTCATCTGGCCGATGCACTCGACTTGCCCCGGGGCGGTTATCCTCTGCCAAACAAGGAAGCTGAGACGTCCCACCGGCGCAGTCTTTATTTCGAATGTTTTCCGGAGCCAGGCGGCCAGAGCGAGTTTGCCACCCTGTTCGATCCGCCGGGAGCGATCGAGTGTTACCGCCGATCCAAAACGATTGTGCCGCAGCAGGCGTTGGCCCTGACCAACAGCCGATTTTCGAGGGAACAGAGTCGAGCGATTGCCCATCGGCTAAATAGTGCTTTCCCAGCGGACGCCAACCAAAGCGACTCAGACTTTCTCGCAGCCGCTTGGGAACAGATTCTCACCCGACGACCGTCCGGGGAAGAACTCGCCGCGTGCCAGGATTTTCTCAGACACGAGATGGAACCGGTGTTGAACTCGGCGGTGTTGAACTCGGCGGTGTTGAACTCGGCGGTGTTGAACTCGGTTGTGGATGGCGGGGAACCCAAAAAGGCCGACATCGCGCTGGCTCGACTCCATGCCCGTACCAGTCTCGTCCAGGCACTGTTTAACCATAACGGTTTTGTAACGATCCGATGAACACAAACTACTCCTCGTGTGGGCGGGTCCCTCGCCGAACGTTCCTGGCGGATGTCGGGATGGGCTTTGCGGGATTGACCCTCGGCTCGATGTTATGGCGCGACGGCGTGGCGCGCGCTGCTCAGCCTGGGTCGATCTGGACTCCACCGACGGGGCAGCCACTCGTCACGCCGAAAGCAAAATCAGTCATCTGGGTTTTTCTCAGTGGCGGTTACAGCCACCTCGAGACGTTTGACCCCAAGCCGGCCCTCAATGATTACGCGGGGAAATCGTTCGACAAGACGCCGTTCGAGAACCCCATCGCTTCGCGGAAACACAAGAATCGGTTCCGATCCGTGCCGGCAGATTCAGTCAATGTCCGCGACGTTTATCCCATTATTTATCCATCGCAGGTCGGTTGGAAGCCCTACGGCCAGTGCGGGATCGGGATCACGGACTGGTGGCCCCATCTCGCGCAATGCGCCGATGATATCGCCTGGGTGCGTAACATGTGGACGACCGACAACGATCACTGGGCGGAGAACCAGATTCACACGGGCCGGCATCGACTCGACGAAACCCAGCCCAGCCTGGGTTCCTGGGTGCAATACGGCCTCGGAAGTCTCAATGACAATCTTCCTAGCTTCGTCACCGTTGGCGTGCCCAAGGCGCACACGACCAGTGAAATCGACCAAGGTTACTATCTGGGCCCGCAGCACGCCGCCGTCCCGTTGACCGTGGATCCCAAGAATCCCCTCCCGTTCGGCACACGCCTCGAAGGAATCAGTGCTTCGCAACAGGCCAGCGAATACGAACTCATCGGCAAGCTCAACCGACTGGCCGCCGTCGAGTATCCGGACGACGAACGCCTGCGCGCCCGAATCCGGGCTTACGAACTCGCGTTCAAAATGCAGTCCGCCGTCCCCGAGGCGATGAATTTCCCGGCCGAGCCCGAACATATCCGCCGCCTTTACGGTCTCGACCAGGACCACACCAAAGTGGCGGGCGAACGTTTGCTGTGCGCCCGGCGGTTGGTGGAACGCGGCGTGCGATTTGTCCTCACCTATCCCAGCGGACTCAGTGCGTGGGACTCGCATCAGAAACTTAAGAGCAATCACGAGAAGCTCTGCGCCAACGTGGACCTTCCCGTCGCCGGGCTACTGCGCGACCTAAAGCAACGGGGATT
This sequence comes from Akkermansia muciniphila, assembly GCA_945900455.1. Lineage (GTDB taxonomy): Bacteria > Verrucomicrobiota > Verrucomicrobiia > Limisphaerales > UBA9464 > SIBK01. The sequence continues at coordinate 57,184 of CAMDJH010000004.1, read as the reverse complement.
GATGCAGGATGTGGTTGTCGTTTTTTGCACCGAGTTTGGTCGCACGCCTGGCCTCGAACAACGCGGGGGCGGCGCCGACGGCCGCGACCATCATCCGCACGGGTTCACGATTTGGTTCGCCGGCGCCGGCATCCAAGGCGGAACTATTCATGGTGAAACAGACGAACTCGGCTATCACGCGTTGGGTGAGGGCCACTACGTGACCGACATCCATGCGACCGTGCTGCACCTGCTCGGTCTCGATCCGCGTCGACTCGAAATTCCGGGCCGCAAACGCCTCGAGATTGACCACGGCGCGCCCATCATGGAAATCCTCTCTTGAAAGCACGTTGCCTCTCGCCTTCGGAGTGAGCTTCCGAACGCTGTTCATGCGCCAGGCATCGGCGCTAATCCGCTTTAATCTGTGGTTCCAACTCCGGTTTTCATGATGAATGCATCCGGTCCAAAACCCGCATCGCAACAGCGCTGGAGGCTTTTGGCCACTGCGATCTGTTTTCTAACCACGACCGTTGGACCTTCCTGCCACGCTGTCGATGCGGACGTTATTTTATATAATGGCCGGGTGGCGATTGTGGATGGCGACTTCACGATCCATCCGTCTATTGCCATCCAGGATGGCCGAATTCTTCTGTCGGGCAGCAACGTTGACGTGTTGAAGCGTCGCGGCCCGCGCACGGAGGTTGTGGATTTGGAGGGGAAACTGGCCTTGCCGGGCTTGATGGACTCGCATGCGCATCCCGCCGACGCGTGCCTGACCGAGTTCGATCACGAGATTCCGCCGATCGAGCGGATTGAGGACGTACTCAATTATATCCAGGCTCGCACCCGGGTGGTGAAGAGCGGCGGATGGATTCAAGTGCGGCAGGTATTTATCACACGGTTGAGGGAGCAGCGGTACCCCACACGCGCTGAGTTGGACCGCGTCGCACCCAGGCATCCGGTCATTTTCGCGACCGGCCCCGATGCGTCGCTCAACAGTCTGGCGTTGCAACTCAGCGGCATTGATCGCGACTTCAAAGTCACCGACGGAGGCAGCGGATTTGTGGAGACTGATCCGAAAACGGGCGAACCCACGGGCATTCTCCGCAATTGCACCCGTTACGTGAAGGTGACGTCCGCGCCCCACGTTCCCTCTCAGGCGGACAAAATACACCGGCTGAGGAAACTGTTCGCGGACTACAATTCCGTCGGCATTACCAGCGTGTGCGACCGCGACGCAGGATTGGACGACATCGCCCTATATCGGGACTTGCGCGCTCGCGACGAACTGACGGCGCGAGTTCATATTTCGCAACACATTGAATCGATTGGCTCGCTGACGAACATTTTGGAGAGCATTCGCCAGGTCGGCCGCGACCGGCTTTTCAAGGATCGGGACGATTGGCTGCGGATCATCGGGGTCAAAACGTATCTCGACGGAGGGATGCTTACGGGCAGCGCTTTCATGCGCGAGCCGTGGGGCATCAGTGAGATTTACTCCATTCGCGATCCAAACTATCGCGGCGTGCGATTCATCCCGCCGGAGCGGCTGCTGTCGATGGTGCGCACCGCCGTGGAGTGCGGTCTCCAATTCACCGCGCACTCGGTTGGCGATGGCGCGGTGCATGCCTTGCTGGAAGCGTATGCCGCAGTGGACAGGGAATTGCCCGTGCGGAAGACACGTCCGTGCATCAGTCATTCGAATTTCATGAGCCGCGAAGCCGTTGTGGAAGCGGTCCGACTCGGTGTGATGATGGACATTCAGCCCGCCTGGCTTTACCTCGACGCCCACACGCTCGTGAAACAGTTCGGCGACGAGCGACTGCGCTACTTCCAACCGTTGAGGAGTCTCTTCGATGCCGGGGCGATCGCGGGCGGCGGTTCCGACCACATGCAGAAAATCGGCCCCTTGCGGTCGGTGAATCCGTATAATCCATTTCTCGGCATCGCGACGGCCATTACGCGGCGCGCGAAGCTTATGGAAAAACCGTTGCATCCAGAGGAAGCGCTGACTCGGGAACAAGCCATCCGTTTCTACACGATCAACAACGCACGAATCCTCGGTTGCGACGAAAAACTGGGTTCGCTCGAACCTGGCAAACTCGCTGACCTCGTCGTGCTCGACACCGACTTGTTGACTTGTTCCGAAGATAAACTCGTTACGACGCAGGTGTTGCGAACCTATGTGGGAGGCAAGCTGGTTTACCGACGTGACGTAACTGCGAAGCCATGAACCCAGCGTTTCACGATCTCGACCACATCGACTCTTCGCTTGGTAACAACTTCGAATTGAACTGCTCAATCATCCAATGAAAGCAACGACCTTCCTTCACGGGTTCGCTCTGACGTTTCTTATCCGGGCCTTGGCTGCGGATTCATCCTCCAGGCTTCACGAAACCCAGCTTCCGCGGGCGATGCACACGGCGATGACGGACCGTGCCCGTGTCACGGTTGGCCTGCGGACGAGCGATATTTCGGGTGCCGACCACCGGGCGCTCCAGGCGGCGGTGGACTACATCGCGAGCTTGGGCGGTGGCACGGTCGAGATTGGGGAAGGGGATTTTCTCATGCGGGATTCGCTCCATCTGCGCCCGAACGTCACCGTGCGCGGGCAAGGTGCGAAGACGATTCTACGCAAAGATAAGGCCAGCGTGTCGGTATTGACGCTCGATGGCGATTACGGCGAGGAACAGGTCACGGTGAAAAGTCCGGCCGGATTTTCGGTCGGCGATGGCGTGGCGATTTGGGACAAGAACGCGGGGGGCTTTCATACGACAGTCGCCCGAATCACGGGGCGCTCGGGAAACACCTTCGCCATCAGCCTCCCTCTGAACACAGACTGCCAGGTGGATCAACGGACGGCTCGATGACATCATCGTACGGGCGCGAATCCCGGGTATTCGCTTTTCCAAGTTCTGACTTTGGGCTACCTATCTGCGAGGACATCGATGCATCTCGGATCGTGCAAACCGTTTTTGAATTCGAAAAACCGGCCACGGACCCAACTCTGGCCCGAGAGCTTCACGGGCCGTTGGCGGCATTGACTCGTCAAGGCGTCCGCCTCGGGACCTCCTCGTGGAAGTACCCGGGTTGGCTAGATTCCTTCTACCGGAGGGATCGATACAGTCTCCGCGGCCGGTTTTCGGGAAAGCGATTTGAAGAGGAATGCCTGTCGGAATACGCGAAGACTTTTCCCACCGTTTGTGTGGACGCTGCGTACTATATGTATCCTTCGCGACAGACCCTGGATCCGTTGATGGCGGCGACACCGCCGGATTTTCAATTCGCTTTTAAAGTTACGGATGAGATTACGGTGAAGCGATTTCCACAACTGGCCCGATTTGGAGCCAGAGCCGGGCAACAGAACGGAGGGTTCCTTCAGGCGGATCTCTTCGTCCGTCGTTTCCTCGAGCCGCTCGAACAGTACAAGGAAAAGGTAGGGCCGTTGATTTTTGAGTTCAGCCGGTTTTCGCCCACCGAGTATCCGACGGCGGCTGAGTTTGTCCAAGTGTTGGAGCCTTTTCTGTGCGGACTGCCCGGTGGCTGGCGGTACGGCGTGGAAATCCGGAATCGCGAGTTTCTTGTTTCGGAATATTTTCGTTGTCTCGCGCGCTCAGGGGTTGCGCACGTGTTTAATGCATGGGAAGCAATGCCCCCTCTGGCGGAACAACTCGATCATCCGGATAGCCGAACGGCCGCCTGGAGTGCCGCGCGGTTGTTGCTGAAGCCGGGCCGGCGCTATGAAGAGGCGGTTCGCGCCTTCCAGCCGTACACCGAGTTGAAGGATCCGTACCCGGAGGGGCGCGCAGCAGCGGTTCGGCTCGTCCTCGAATCGCTCCAGCTTCCGGATCGCCGGCAGGCGTTTATGTACGTCAACAACCGGTTCGAAGGGAGCGCCCTGAAGACCATTGTCGCGATCCTCGCAGCGGTGGCGGCCCTACCGGGAAAGGCGGACTCATGAAAGAAATGATGGAGTCCGCCAATGCCGGGGAGCCGCGTCTATTTCTTGAAGGAGGAACTCAGGCGAGTGGGGTGATAAAGCGCGGCACGGAGGGGAGGCCACTCATTAGCGTAATCACCGTGGTGTATAATGGGGAATCAGTTTTGGAAGCCACGTTGCAAAGCAGCCTTTGTCAGACCTATCCCAATATTGAGATTCTCGTCATTGATGGAGGGTCGACGGACAAGACCGTTGAGGTGATCCGGAGGTTTGACAGCTCGATTGACTACTGGGTGAGCGAACGGGACAACGGCATTTACGATGCCATGAACAAGGGGCTGTCCCGGGCAACGGGGGATTGGGTCATTTTCATGAACAGTGGCGATGAGTTCCACTCCTCGGCCGTGATTCAAGCGTTGCACGATCGAGGGGCATTGAGTCGTTACGACCTTGTCTACGGAGATTGCGAAATGGTCTACGCGAATGGATATAAGAGAATACTTCCATCCCGGCGGGTTGAAAACCTCTGGAAAGGAATGGTTTGTTCTCATCAGAGCCTTTTTGCAAAACGCTCCCTATTTAAGGACAACCCATTCGACAATTCAGGAGGCATCACGAGTGATACTTCCAAACGCGAGACGGGAAGCCGCCGACAACTCGTTGAATCGGACTTTCAGTTTGCCCTGAAGTGTTATGTGGAGAAACGCTCCTTTGGACGAGTGCCGATCGTCATATCACGCGTCGCAGCCGGAGGGAGATCTTACAATAAGCGGGTCACGATTGCGTTTTCCTATTACAACGTCGTCAAGAAATTCAAACCGAATCTAAGGACAATCCTCTATCACTGGTTCAATATTGGGTGGCAGGCGGTGAAAGTGAGCACGAGGGCTCTTCTCTTCGCCTCGGTGACGGATGCCCTCATCAAGGCGAAGGGGTATATCTATACGGTGATGACGAAGCAGAGATGAAATACCGTCCATCCGGAAGTTGTTGGAGAAGGTAGCGGACGCCGCGCTGCGGCCCTGTCCGTCCGCTGTACGCGGGCGGGGTTGTCGCAGCGCGACAACCTCTACCGACAACTTCGGAATACGCCGGATGAAACAGGGGGGCTGGACAGCAGAAACCGTCCGGTGCAAAGTGACCGAGTGATCTCTGATGCAAGGCAACGCTCCGTGAATTGCGCGGCGCCGGACCCAATTCCCATTAATTCAGTGAGCGTATGAGGCTGGGACTGACTTTGGCAATTTGCGCCTTGGCTACCGTTGGATTGGGGCAGGCTGACGATTGGTCGCACTGGCGCGGAGCGAACCGCGACGGTGTCGTTGCCGATATTTCAGGCTGGGATTCGCCGGGTATCTGGCCGCCGCCGCAGGCGGTCTGGAAGGCGAATGTCGGTGCGGGGGCTTCCGCGCCCCTGGTGGTCGCGGGAAAACTTTATGCCATTGGCTGGGCGGGAGGGCAGGACACGCTACGTTGTCTTGAGGCAGCGACGGGAACGATCGTCTGGGAACACAGCGACGCCGCGCCCGAATATGGTCGCTATGCGACGGGCGACAAGGGCATGTACCGCGGGGCAACGGCCACACCGGAATTCGACCCCAAAACCGGCCTGCTCTTTACTCTGGGCTGCGATGGCAGTCTGAATGCCTGGGACACGAAGTCGCGAGGGAAAAGGGTCTGGGCTCTGAACCTATACGACCGCTTCGGCATTCTACGGCGACCGCAGATTACGGAGCGGAAGAATACGCTGCGCGACTACGGTTATACAACTGCGCCGCTGGTGTGGGGTGAGTGGGTCATCGTCGAGGCGGGGGACACGGAACACGGTTGCTTGATGGCTTTTGACAAGCGGAAGGGGGGCGATCCAGTGTGGACTTCGGAGAACCGTGACCCGGCGGGGCATAGCGGCGGCCTGGCGCTGATGACGGTCGAGGGTGTGCCCTGTGTGGCAGTCGCGACTTCGTATCACGCTCTGGTGGTGCGATTGGATGGCAGGCATGCGGGGAAAACGGTGGTGGCATTTCCATGGAAAACGGATTTTTCCAATACGATTGCCGGGCTGGCGGTGGCGGGCGCGGATTTGTTGATCTCCTCTCGCTACAACCAGATGGCGATGGCCCGCGTCGCGGTGAGTCTCAAGAGGGGTGCCCGTGAGGTCTGGCGGAATCGTCATCCGACGGGGGTCTGCACGCCTGTCATCCATAAGGGGCGGATTTATTTCGCGAATCATGGTGTGCATTGCGTCGATTTCGCTACCGGCGAGCGGATGTGGGAGGGAGGCAAGATTGGCGATGCAGGTTCGTGTCTTGTAACCGGAGATGAGCGGTTGATCGTTTGGGGAAATGGAGGCGATTTTTCCTTGATCGAGGGTGCGGGGCGTTCGCCCGAGAAATGCACGGTGTTGGCGGAACGACCACGGGTTTACAACGACATGGCGTGGCCGCATGTCGTAGTGGCAGACGGGCAGCTTTATTGCAAAACATTGAGCGGGGATCTGGCGTGCTTTTCACTCCGATAAGTTGATCAGTTACCTGTCCCTTTCTCCGTTGAATGTCACACTTCATCGAGTCGCTCCGTTGCGTCCCCGAAACGATCGGGACGCACGTTCATTTTCTCCATGAGCGACAGGTAGAGGCGGCACATTTGTCGGTTCGGCTTCTCCTTGTAATCGAGGATACGTCCGCCCTTTATCCTGCCCCCACCGCCGCCTACCAGGATCACGGGAAGTTGGGTGGCGTCGTGACTCCCGGTCATCATGCTGGAACAGAGCAACAGCATTGAATTGTCGAGAGCGGTGCGGGGACCCTCCTGAATGGCATCGAGTTTGCGGGCGACGTAGGCCACTTGTTTGAGGAAGAACTGGTTCACCTTGAGCCAGTCGGCAGTGTCGGAGTGGGAAAGCAGGTGGTGGATCATGTAGTCCACGCCCAGGTTTGGGAAGCGCAGCGAGGAATGGTCGTTGTTCAGCTTCAGGGTGCAGAGGCGGGTTGTATCGGTCTGGAACGCCAGCACGAGGATATCGCACATGAGACGCATGTGCTCGGCAATGTCCTGCGGGATGCCATCGGGCGGTCGTGGGATATTGGGAGCGGCGAGCGTTGGGCGCCAACCTTGCAGTTCCCCCTTCTTACCGGCCTGTTCGATGCGAAGCTCGACCTCCCGGACGGAGTCAAGATATTCGTCCAGCTTGCGTTGGTCATTGCTGCTGATGTGGCGGCGAACGTCCTGGGCATCCTGAAGGACGGCGTCGAGCACACTCTTGTCACCGCGCTGGACCTCGTCTTTGAACAGGCGATCGAAGGCGAGGGCTGGATAGACCTCCAGGGGTGTTGGGGTGGTGGGCGATGTCCATGAAATATGCGAGCTGTAGAGCATCGAATAGTTCTTATGGACGGAGGGATTGGATTTTTCGCAACCCAGGACCAAGCTAGGCACCTTCGTTGAGCGGCCATACCGTTGCGCCAACAGCTGGTCGACGCTCGTTCCGGAACGGATATCCCCTCCGGAGGCGAGGGGTGCGCCGGAGAGAATGTTGCCGGTTTGCGAGCTATGGATGTTTCCCTTGAGGGCCTCAGCATTATAGAGACCCCGGATGAAGAGGGTATTTTTCCGGAAATCGGTTAGGGGCTCGAGGACTTTGCCAAATTGCATGTCACTGCCCTCACCCTTTGCCCACCATTCTTTGCCGTGAAAGCCGTTGCCGGCGAAGAATGTGGCGAAACGTACCGGCGCCTCACTGGCGGGTTTTGTCGTGGTGGGTTCATCGCCCCAGACGGCCAGCGATTCCATCCATGGCAGGGCCATGGTGACACCGGCACCGCGAAGCAGCGTACGACGTGAAAATCTGTGAGCACTCATTGGGAATGGGGATTGGGGATTGGAGTTAATGGTGTAGGAGCAAGCTAGGATAATCCGGGGCGATGGGGAAGGCGGGAATCGTTGCGAATTTCAATCCTCGTAGGCCGCATCCTTGCCGCGAATTTCGCGGAACTGGCGGCTGCGGACAATTGTATCCACTGCGGAGCTGAACTGGTAGCCATTCAGCGCCAATTGCCGCTGCATCTCGGACAAAAGCGGATTGTCGGACAACTGCACGCCTCGCCCTAACGAGTATCCGAGCAACTTTCGGCAGAATTGCCGGAGAACCACACTGCGCTTCTTGTTCAGCAAGTATTCGCGAAGGCCATCGATCCCGTCGATGGTTGAGCCATCCAGGACTACGCCCTGCGTTTCCACGGGCCGGTCCGCGAGATCCTTCGTGCGCGCCCGCCCGATGGCATCGAAGCCCTCCAGCACGAAGCCGTAGCCGTCGATCCGCCGGTGGCAACCGGCGCATTTGGGGTCGTTGGTGTGCTTTTGTACGAGTTGGCGGACCGAGAGGCTCTCGGTGGCCTCATCTTCGGGAAGGCGGGGGACATCTTTTGGCGGACGGGGCAGTTTGTCCCCAAGCAACGCCTCGGCCACCCAGTTGCCGCGCAGGATGGGACTCGTTCGTGACGCGCCGGATTGTTTGGCGAGGGTCGCGCCGAACGCGAGAATTCCGCCGCGCGAATACTTTTTAACGCCATCGACCCGTCGCCATTCCGGCCCCGTCACTCCTGGGATCCCGTAGTGGCCCGCGAGGCTCTCATTAAGAAACGTATGGTCGGCGTCGAAAACCGTGAGCAACGAGCCGTCCCCGCGAAACAAGTCGGTGAAGAATTGGATGGGTTCCTCGTAGAGGGCGCCACGCAGGCCAGCAAAGGTTGGAAAATGGCGTTCGCTCTTTTCATCCAACTGATCGAAGTCGTGGATATGGAGCCATTGGCAGGCGAACTCGGTGGCCAATCGACGCACGCGGTCATCGCGCAACATTTGTCGGGCGTGGGATGCGAGAACTTCCGGGTCGTGCAATTTTCCGGCAGCCGCCAGATCCCGCAGCGGTGCGTCCGGTTGTGAAGACCACAGGAAGTAGCTGAGGCGGCTGGCGAGTTCCCAATCGGAAACGGGCGTTGGATCCCGACCGGGGATGGTCCGCTCCAGGCGATACAAGAACGCAGGCGAGATAAACACGCGCGCCAGAGTGAGTCGTATCGATTCGTCATGCGGAATCTCCTGCGCCCGCAACTTTTTATAGAGCTCGCTCAACTCCCGCGATTCGGAAGCCATGAGGGGCCGGCGATACGCATTCTCGGCGAAAGCCAGCAGCGATTCGAGATGCTTTGGCTCCGTCTCGACCAGCTCTCTCCGCAGGGCTGTCGCCCGGTCCTGAATCGGTTTCCGCAGGGGTTCGAACACCTTGGGATCGCCATCCTGTGTCGCATACTCCATCAACTGGGCAAAAGCATCCACGAGCGTCAACGCATCCTGACTGATGTAGTGAAGTTCATTCCACATCCGGTCGAGTGCGGCCTTTTGCGCATCATCCAACATGAGTCGGGCGAGTGCGCTATCCTCGCGGTGCAGCAGGGTGAGCGTGACGACTTCGTCGACTGGAACGATCTTCGTGTAACAGAGGGCGGCAGGAAACGGGCCGCGAAAGTCGTCAAAACTGGATTCAATTCGCCGACGGGCGGCGCTGCCGTCTCGGACGATGATCGGGGCACTGTGTGCCAGCTGATTTTTTTGTGACGTCCAGGATCCGCCGTCGCCCTTCACCGTGGCGGTTCCCGGCTGAAGCCGCGAGGGGGATTCGGGCTTGGCGGTCAGTACCTGAAGTTGAACACTGCCTTCATTGCCGGTTCCATCGTGAAGCAACCCGGTCGTGACAAATTCCGCTCCGGCGACGAGGTCGGCGGGGAGAGGGATCTCGATGAGCGAAGGTGCCTGGAGGCAAAGACTGGTAGGATTCAGGTTGCTTCCGTTGGGGTGCCGGCCGAATTGGCGGGGATCGACCCCCCATTTTGAAACTTCCCGCGCGGCCGCTCCTGGCTCCGGGGCCGCAGCGTCACCGGGAGTCTTGGTCGAGGGCGCTAACCGAATACGTTCTCGGACGGCGACGTTTTGTGCTCCGGCAAGCAGTGGCCCGCCCAGTGACGTCAACTGACGGTGCAAGAGTGCGTCCGGGCTGTCCTTGGGGGATGGGGCATCCTTTCGGATCAGCGCCTGCACGGCCGCGGCGAACTTTTGTCGATCCGCAGCTCCTTCAGCGGATTGCCAACTTGCGAGCAATGAGCCGACAGGAATCGTCGGCCCGGCATCATGGCCGGAGACGGGCTCGGTATAAAAGTGCCATATTCCAGCCGCGCCGAAACGATCCGCGTGGGGATTGCCCGCGAGAACGTCGGGTGACACATCCCGCGTGAGGCTCCACTCCGGTCCGTTTTCGGCCGTACTCTTGAGAATCAGTTCAACATCCGTCAGGTCGCAGGAATGATTGCCATCGCGCGGGCCGATGAGCAGCGAGACCAGATCGCCCGTTCTTACGGCGAGATTCTCGATGGGGCTGATCTTGACTGCCTTGCCGCCTTGGGCGGTGCCGGATGCGAGGCGTTGACGTTGAGCGCCGCGGCGCAGTTCGATGGCCCAGACCACGCCATTGCCGCACTCGGGATGCGCATGCGTCACGGTGGCTTCGACGCGCATCCGAGCCGAGATCGGGCTTCGCCATCCGACCGCTGCGTTAAGTTTTGGGGACGGATGCAGTGTGACGCCGTGCGCCTTCATGTTACCGGGGATACGTACGGCCTGGTCCGAGGAATTGGCGTACAGGCTCGGCGTGTCCGTGGTGCCCCAGCCATTGACGAAATCGTGATTCGATGCCTTGTGCATCTGGTTCGTGAAATAGTCGAGAGGTTGGGTCGCACTCGATGTGATACCGAGGTATTCGAGCCAGGCCGTCAGCACTTCGGTATCCACGTCGTGACGCTGTGCCAGTCCAGCTATATCGGTCTGAGCCCTGGTGGCGCCGACCTCAGCCGCGGCCTCGAGACAGCGCACGGCCGAGTCGGAGATCTTGTCGCGTCGAGCCTCCATTTCACGGAGGAATTCGCGGACATCGCGCAACGCCAGGTCGGGGCGTCCGGTTAACACAAGCCGGGGTTGCTGCCAAACGACGTAGTCTCCGGCATTGCCGTCCCCGGCGTCATTTGCATTCAAATACAGGAAGACGTTATTCCCGTTCGTGGGTGCCGCCAGTTTGAGTCGCACTTCCAATTTGGAAATGAGGGGATTGACCGGTTCCATCCAGGCCTTCGGCCCACCGATTTTTCCGATATGTCCGACACTGCTGAATTTCCAAAGAACTTTTTGCCAGTTGGCAATGTCCGCCGCGATCATGGCGCTTTCCGTCGGTGCCGACGAACGCCACCGGGCGCGAATGGGATCGAGAACGAGCGAGGGTTCCCGGCTGGTGAGAGTCTCCCATAAAGTCCCGAGGTATCGCGCATTGAGTCCGCGCTCCCGTGCGAGGGTCTGACGCGCACTGCGGAGGTCGCTGGCCGAAGCAGATCCCCCCTTTGCCTCGTTCCGTACCCGTAACTCCAGCGTAGCGGAAAGGTACTTTTCGAGCGGCAGTCGCCCCCCCTCGTTGGTATCGAAGATAATCCCCTGCAGATTCACCTTGTCGCCGCCTCGGGGATCGGTGAATTGGCGGTAAAACCTCCGGATCTGAGCCAGCGTTTCGTCGGTCCAGTCGCGGCGGGTCGTCGCAGGCGAAAACCGGATTCCATCCGGCAGCAGGACGGCATGGGCAGCGATCTCTTTGCCGGCAGCGAGATATTTGGTGATCAGGGCGGGGGACATCACAAGCGAGTTTCCGGTGTTCATGAAACCCTCGCCGGCGGCACTGTCCCCGGGGAATTCCCGAGCGGGATTGAGGGAATCGACCCCCGTGAGATCTCGGACGGTGAATGTATATTCGGTGTTGTTGAGGCGTCGCAGGACGACTGGGCCCGGGTCTCCAGCGCGGGCTTTCGCGGCTTCATCGAGTGCAGCCTCAATCGAGTTGAGAAGTCGCTCGCGATCGGCGGGTGTCGGTTGCGGTTTATCTCGCGGGGGCATCTCGCCGAGCGAGAGCTGTTCGATCGCGGTTTGCCAGACCTTGGGGTGCTTCATCACCTCGCTCAGCGTTGTGACTTGTTCGAAGTCGACATCGCCTTTGTGTTTTTCCGTGGAATGGCAACCCAGACAATATTCTTTGACCATCGGGCGGATCGTCTTGTCAAACACCGTCGGGTCAAACGAGCTGGACTCCGCGTTGATGAGCGAGTGCGGAACCAGGCAGCGCGAAATCAGGAGAAAACTTGCGAGGCGCGTGAGCCGTTGGTGCAGATGGGGGGGCATCAAGACTGGTTTCAACGCTCGAGTCCGGTTGGCTTTCATTCGTATTACAATGGGGATCTTCCGGAAGCTATCGGGTTCTCTGGGCACATTCCAGGGCCTACGTGTTTTTTTTCAGAATTTCCCGAGCGCTGATGCGCGTTGCAGGCGTGACGATTCGGCCGGACGGGAACTGTTGCCAATTTAGGACGGTAGAGCGACCCCACGGGGCCCTCTCGCGGACTCGCAGACGCTACCCATGACCCAGCCCGTTGGGCTGGGCTGAGGAATCACGGGCCGTTGGCCCGAAGCAAGAGGACCCATCGCGGACGTTTCTCTGCGAATTCACTCGGCAGTCATCTCTCCCGATTTCCTCTTCGAGAACATCGACAGAAAAACTAGTCAAATTATTGACAACGACAGCAGTTTAGTTTTTATTGGTCCTAGATATTAGACAATAAATAAACAAAAGTGGCTTTAGTTTTTAATTCAACCGTGTGAAATCATGAAAAGACGAAGCAAGGAGAACCTGCCCACGGAGATCAGTCGTTTGGTGATGCCGAGATTCTCGTTCATTCCGGTCCCTTCAAGGGTTTCGAGCGCGGAGGCAGACCGGGCGGTGGAACCAGTCACTGCGTTAAGCCGGTACATGAGGGAGGTTGGTGAAGTTCCATTATTGACCGTTGACGAGGAGATCCAATTAGCGGCCCGCATACGGCGAGGTGACGAGGCGGCTCGCGAGCACATGATTCGGGCCAATCTCCGTCTGGTGGTCAAAATGGCCCGAGCCTACGAGGGATTGGGTCTACCCCTGCTGGATCTAATCAACGAGGGCAACCTGGGTCTGATGAAGGCGGTTGAACGATTTGATCCGGCCAAGGGCGGTAAGCTCTCCACTTACGGATCCTGGTGGATCAAGCAGTCGATCAAGCGGGCGATTGCCAATCAGTCGAAAACCATCCGCCTCCCTATCCATTTGGTTGATAGAGTGGCAAAGATGCGGTGGGCGGGAAATCGACTGGAGGAGCAGTACGGGCGGGAGGCGACGGACGAGGAACTCGCGGCGGAGTTGAAGACCACGATCCGCAAGATTCAACTATGGAAGCGAGCATCGATGCAGGTGACCTCCCTGGAGGCGCCACTGGGCTCGGACGACGACGGTGGGCGACTGGCGGATGTGTTGGCGGATGATCGGATTGCGTCACCTTATGAGCAGTTGGAGGAACGCGGGAATCACTCCATGGTTCGGAACATGTTATCCCTGCTGGATGCCCGGGAGTTGACCATCATTCGGGAACGGTTTGGTTTTGCCACTGGCCGTGAGCGAACGTTGGATGACATCGGGCTAAAGTTTGGAGTGACACGGGAGCGGATTCGGCAGGTGCAGAACATAGCTCTCGATAAAATGCGTCGGGCGATCGAGGCATTTGAAGCGGTGCGGGCCGTGTCGGCCTGAAATGGCGGCGGATCGTCATCGGACCCAGCGCGGGGGTTGGCAGCGTTAAAGAGCCCCATCATGCTCGCGGATATACTCCTGCTTTAACCCGAGTTTCTCCGGCGCGTGCAGCACCAGCATCTTCATCCGTATATCCTTCGGTATTGAGCTCGCCGTCAGCTTCGACACGACCACCATCAAAAGGATCGCCAATGGGACCGCCCAAAGGGCCGGTTGTTCGCAGAGGATTCGCTGCAGTGGATGGGCGGCCCAGAACGTTTCGAGCGAATGGGCTTTCATCCAGGCGAGCCATTCGGGCATTGGGCGATCGGCAAATTTTCCCGCCATCGTGGTCACGAACGTTGTATAGCTGGTGAGGGAGATTGCGGCGACAGCGCAGAGGCCGCCCCCCAGCATCCCGGTGGCGGCGCCGCGCGTTGTCATACCTCGCCACCACACGCTCATGAAGAGCAATGGGAAATAGCTGGCAGCCGCGATGGCGAACGCCTGTCCAACCATGAAGTTGATTTCAAAATTTTCGACGAGTGTGCCGAGACCGATGGCCACCAGGCCGATGAACAGGGCACACCATTTGAACATGCGCATTCGGTCCGCCGCCGAGGCATCGGGGCGCAGAATTCGTCCGTAAACGTCGTGAGCCAGCGCTCCGGTCATGCTGACCAGCAATCCGGAGAACGTGCTCATGAACGCTGCAAAAGCTCCGGCACACGTGATCCCGCTGAGCACCGATCCAAGCATTCCATAACGTTCGCGGAGAATCACGGGGAGCCGCAGCACAATGCCATCGGTTCCCTTCACTCCGCTCAACCCATTGTACAACTCCGGCATCCAGTTGCGTCCCAGGGCTCCGAATATTGGCGGAAAGACGTAAAACACTCCGATCAGAACCATGACCCACATCGTCGTTCGCTTGGCGGCGACGCCATCGGGATTTGTGTAAAAACGAACCAGAATGTGAGGCAGACCGGCTGTTCCGCAAACGAGGGCTATGATCAGGGAATAGGTGTATAGTAGCGCGTAGCGTCGCGTGGTGGGTGCGTCGAGTTTCGCGGCCTTGGCTGCCTTGGTGGTGAGGGGGCCAAACGGATTCATCCAGGTGGCGTCCGCCGGCGCCTTGGCTGGAAGGGCCTGTCGAATTGTTTCACTGGCGCGGATTTGCACGCGACCGGCACCCGAATCGTTTAGCTGCAACTGCCTCCCATAGCCTCCGTAGACCGACAGCAGCACAAAGACCGGAGTGGCGATGGCGAACATCTTGATCCAATATTGGCCCGCTTGAACCAGGGTGATCCCCTTCATCCCTCCCAGGGCGACATTGAAGGTGATCACCACCCCAACGAGTACCACGCCCACCGGGTAGGGCAACCCGGGTCGACCAAACCAGGTGATGTCTTGGAAAATATACGCCAGGGTTGTGCCCGCCCCTTTCATTTGCGGCATCGTATAGAAAAATCCGATGAATAGAACAAACACCACCGCAATCCGTCGGAACAGAGGGGAGTCGTAGCGTCCCTCCGCAAAATCCGGGATTGTATAAGCCCCAAACCGCCGCAGGGGCCCGGCGATGAACAGCAGGAGAAACAAGTACCCGCAGGCATAACACACCGGATACCAGAGGGCATCATAACCCGAAGACATCACCATTCCGGCGACACCCATAAAGGAGGCGGCGCTCAGGTATTCACCGGAGATGGCCGAGGCATTCCAACCGACGCTGACACCGCGGCCGGCGACAAAAAAGTCGGAAGCGGTTCGGGAACGACCCGCCGCCCAGAAGCCCATCACGATGGTGCCGAGCACCGTGAAGCTGCTACAGGCGAGAATCCAGGGATCGACGGCGGCGAGGAAAAGTTGAGTGAACACGAGGGGGATTTAGTGAGGCGCGGATGGACGGACTCGGTGGGTTGTAAGGATCCTCAGCGATTCTCGGAGTGGGATGGCCGACTGGCTGCGATTTCACGAATCTCCGCGTTTTCCAGGTCAATGGACTTGCGGATGAAGAAGGCGGCGATGATCCAGACGAGCGGGAAGAAGAGGACGCCGAGCAGGAGCCACGTCAGCGTGAATCCACCGATCCGTTGGGCCATGAAATCCGGAGCGAGGAAGTTGCACAGCGGCAATCCCAGCAAGGCAACGAGAAAAATGGCGGCGCAATAAATGGACAGGCGCAACTGACGGGACATCAATTGGCGAAGGAACGCTTCGCTGTGAACACGATCGGACTGGGTTTGCACCCGGGGGGTTTACCAGGGAACGACTGGTGTCACAAGCCGAGGGTTGTCCGGTTGTGTAGGTGGATAAAATGTCCCGACCGGGACATTTTATATGTAGAAATAGCCGATTGATTTTGGTGAAATGAAACTAGCAAAAGGGAATCAAAATGGTACCCTTCATTCACCATGCCAGCGCTTGTCATCAAATCCTTTCCCGAAGCTCTCCATGCGAGACTGAGGCATACCGCCGCGGCTCATCGACGTTCCGTTACGCAGGAAACCATCCATTTGATTGAAATCGCGCTCCTCGCCGAGGAGAAGATGCACCCACCCATTGCGCCCCGAGTATCCCATTGGGCTAAAAGGCCACTGCTCCCGGAATACGAAGCGCTTGTACGCTCAGGCGCGCTTTCTGGAGGCACCGATTCCACACAAATAATCTCCGAGGAACGCGATGTTCGATGAACTCGCTGAATTCAACGACCGCGTCCTCCTCGCGGCTGCTCCGCTTTTTGGACTGCGGGGTGTGAATGTCATTCCGTGAAATTCATCTCACCTTTCGGCGGACAACCACTTTAGAATCTCAGGGATGGCCTCGATCTCCGGGCGGTCCCCCGCCTGTACCAACCGAAAGAGATCACTCCGGGGTCGCCAGACCGTGGCGTTGGATTCTCTCCACAAAGCAACCCCTCGCAGACCCACCGCCGCTGCCATGTGCGTGATGCCGGAATCGTGCCCCACGAATGCGCCGGCACCGGCGAGCCGCCGCGCAACTTCCGGCAGGGAGCGTCCCTTCAATAGTTCGCAGCGGTCACCCGGAAGTCTTGAAGCCATTCGTTCGAGACGATTCCCTTCGGCCTCCCCGCCAATGAGTAGGAATCGACTGACGGGCGTCTCCGCCAGGCGTTGCATCAATTCTTGCCAGAATTGAGCCGACCAGTTCTTGCTGGCGCTGCCGCTACCCGGATGGAGCGCGACGAGCCGGGGGTCGCTGGGTGACGGGCCGAATCCGGTACCTGCCGTGATTCGAGGGGTTGAATCCGCACCAAAAATGGCCATCCGTTCGAGAGGCTGGAGCAATTGTTCCGCGGCATGTTCCGTTCGTGTTTCGTCTGGGCGATGAGGACCCTGAATTACCTGCGCTCGCGTGACCCGAGACAGGTTTTCACGGAAGATTTCGTCCGGATCAAACAGGTAACTGAAGATGACCTGACACCCAGCGAAATACTCCGACATGGCAGGATCCAGCGGTCCGTTGCGCGCAAAGAAGCTCGCGAGTGCGCGCGATTCAATCGGGATTACGGCATCAACAACTCCAGCCGCATCCGCTAGACTGGCAATGTGCGGATATCCGAGCACCTCCACTCGGGTGTCGGGAAATGTCGAACGAAGTGCCGCAAGAGCGGGCAGAGTTAGAATGAAGTCGCCGATCGCGCCCCCCCGGATGACGAGTATTCGCCCTTGTTTCATGGGCCTGAGACCCTTGCCCGCGTCAACTCGTGCTGGACCACGGCGATGGCGGCGATGGCGGCGGTGTCCGCACGCAAGACATGCCGGCCCAGTGTGATGGGGATGGAATTCGCAGATTTGAAGGCCTGGAGTTCCTCGGGCGAAAAATCACCTTCGGGGCCAATGGCGATGGCGATGGTCTGGGGGGGATGGTCATGCTGTCGGAGAAATTCGGAGAAGACCGTTCCGAGGTGGCCTGCGGCGGGTTCCAGGGAACAGAGCAGCAGCATGTCTGGGCGGGTGACGTGGCTATTGTTTTGGAGCCATTGTCCCGGTGTCACGGGCGTTTCGATTGTCGGCAGCCAGGGAGTTCCGCACTGTTTGGCGGCTTCGATCATGGTGGTTCGCCATCCGGAAAGCTTGCCGGCGGCGTCCGCGGGAGAGAGCACACAGACGCTTCGAGCTGCGGCAAGGGGAACGATCCGGTTGGTCCCGAGTTCAGTAGCTTTCTGAAGGATGGCATCCCACGCCTTGGTTTTGACGAGTGCTTGCAGGAGCGTGATGGAGGCGATCGAAGCTGGAATTCGTTGCCGTCGGAGAACGCGGGCCGAAACGGCGGATTTGGCCACGTTGCTTACGACGCAATGGAGGACAGCTCCGACACCGTCCAGAATTTCGATTGAATCCCCAGGGTTAACACGCAAGACGCGTGCGGCGTGCCGGCTATCGTCGTCACCCAGTTCAACGAGTTCTTGATGGCAAGCTTCCGGTGACAAAAAGAAGCGGTGCATGGGGAGGAATGTTTTTCAACAACTGGACATGAATTGTGAGCATGAACTGAGCTCCGTGCATCCCGGTACATAGGTCAGTGTGCGCTTCGTTGCCATCGACGGACGAAGGACGAGGACGAAAGCGCCGCAATGGGGTCCTTCAATTCGTCCTCGTCCGTCGCGCTCGTTCTTCGTCCTCGAATTGCAAAATGGAGTCGGTGCATGGGGAGGTGACAGGACGTTCTGTCCGTTGGACCGGCGAGGGGTCGGGTGAGGAGAGTTCGGGTCAGCTGAAGAATGCGCGTGCCCGTTCGAAGAAGGAGCGGTTATTGGGGTTTACGTCGTGGCCGCAAAGGTGGGCGAACTCTTCGAGCTTCTGGCGCTGAGCGGCATTGAGGTTGGTGGGGATTTCAACGGTGATGCGCACCATCAGGTCCCCGGTACCATGGCTCTGCAGATCCTTGGCACCACGCCCTTTTAGGCGGAACACGGTACTGTTTTGGGTGCCGGCGGGTAAGCGGATTTGAGCACCGCCGGAAAGCGTGGGCACGTCGACATCGGCACCCAGAGCCGCTTGGGAAAAAGTGACAGGAACTTCACAGATGAGGTTGCTGCCATCTCGCTGGAAAATTTCGTGCTCCCGGACTTGGAGCTGGACGTAGAGATCTCCGGAGGGCCCGCCTCGGAAACCCGCAACACCATTTCCGGTCGAGCGCAGGCGCATGCCGTCGTCCACACCTGCGGGAATCTTGAGCGTGATGGTGGTAGACTGATTTCTGCGGCCCTGTCCAGTGCAGGATTTGCAGGGTTTTTCGAGCGTTTGACCGGCTCCGCTGCAGCGCGGGCAGGTTTGCTGGATGCTAAAGATGCCTCGGGACATGACGACTCGGCCGCGGCCGCCACACTGAGTGCAGGCGATCCGGCGCGATCCCTTTTCTGCGCCTGTGCCGGAGCATGTGTCGCACACTCCAGGTTTGGAGATGGTGATCTGCTTTTCCGCGCCGTGGATCGCGTCTTCGAGGGAAACCTCGAGGTCATAGCGCAGGTCGTCACCGCGTTGCGGTCCGCCGGGGTCGGTTTCCTCGCCGCCGCCGCCAAAAAAACTTTCGAAGATGCTGCCACCGCCGCCCCCTCCACTGAAGACCTCGCGAAAGATATCCATCGGGTCATGGAATCCGCCGCCACGGGCTCCGGCCCCGTTTCCAGCGCGCGCGCGGGGATCGAAGGCGGCATGGCCAAACTGGTCGTAAGCAGCCCGTTTTTGTGGGTCACTGAGGGCTTCGTAGGCCTGACTGAGTTCCTTGAACTTGTCCTCGGCCGACTTGTCTCCCGGGTTCTTATCCGGGTGAAATTTCACCGCGAGCTTGCGGTAAGCCTTCTTGATTTCTTCGTCGGATGCGGAGCGGGCGATGCCGAGAATTTCGTAATAATCGCGTTTGCTGGCCATCGAGTCAGTCTTGAGTTGATGCGGATAGGTGTGCGGAGGAAGTGGGGTCGGTGGCGGGGGCCTTAGCCACGACGACGCTGGCGGGTCGGAGGAGACGTTCGCGGAGACGGAAGCCTTTGCGCAGTTCCTGGACGACTTGACCTTCGGGCACGCTGGCTGTTTCGAGTTGAGAAACGGCTTCGTGCAGCGCTGGGTCGAAGGGTTGCCCAAGGACCGAGATCTCTTCCAGGCCGAGCTCAGAGAATGCGCTCCGGAGCTGACCGTGAATCATCGAGACGCCGGCCTTGAGGACGTCGAGGTTGGTGTTGGGCTGGTTTGCAGCGGCCATGGCCATGTCAAAATTGTCGAGGACGGGCAGCAGGCGCGTGATGACGCCTTCCGTTGCCGCCTTGCGAGTTTCGTCGCGCTCCCGGGCGGCCCTTTTCTTGAAGTTATCGAAATCGGCGGTTGTCCGGAGCAGTCGCTCAAAGAGCTCGGATGCTTTGGCGGCCTCGACCTTCAAAGACTGGATCTGATCGGGAGTCAGAATATCAGCAGTGAGGTCGTCCGGCGTCGGGGCGGTTTCCCCGGGCTGAACAGTGTTGGGTTCCTTCGATTCCTGGCTCATTTCCTTTTAAGTGGAGGCCAACGTAGAAGCAGGCGTGAGGCAGAGCAAGGGGGTGAACGGATTCATCAAATCAAGCCGGTGGTTTCCGGGTAGCCGCAGACGATATTCATGCATTGGACGGCTTGGCCGCTGGCACCCTTGACGATGTTATCTTCGGCGCTGAGGACAATCAGCCGTCCGGTGCGTGGGTCGAGGCGCCAAGCGATTTCCACGACATTGGTGCCGACGACATTCTTGGTATCGGGGAGGGCTTTCCCTTCCAAGATGCGAACGAACGGTTCCGTTGCGTAGGCAGATCGGTAGCAGTCCGAGATCTTTTCTGCGAGAGCGGCGGCTTCCGTCTCGGAGCTGAAGTGGTGGGTCGGGGCGAGGTAGAGGGTCGTGAGGATGCCGCGGTTCACGGGGACCAAATGGGGCGTGAATTGGACGGTGACGGCGGTGCCGGCGGCGAGGCTCAATTGTTCCTCGATCTCGGACAGGTGACGGTGTTTAGGAATACCATAGGGGCGGATGCTCTCGTTGCATTCGCAGAAGAGGTAGTCCAGTTCTGCCTTGCGGCCGGCTCCGCTGACGCCGCTGAGGGAATCGGCGATGATTCCGCCTGATTTGACCAGACCCGCTCGGAGGAGAGGAACGGTGGGGACAAGAATGCTGGTGGGGTAGCAACCAGGCGAGGCGATGAGCGAGGCCGACTGGATTTGAGAGCGATAGAGCTCGGGCAGGCCGTAAACGGATTTTTCGAGAAGAGAAGGGGCGGGATGCTTATGCCCGTAGAATTCGGCATAGATGGCGGGGCTTTTTAGACGGAAATCGGCGCTGAGATCGATCACCGTGCAGCCGGAGTCGAGGAGAGGAACGGCGAATTCAGCGGCGACCCCATGGGGGAGGGCAAGAAAAACCAGATCCGCCTGAGTCGCTAGGACAGGGGCATTGGGATCAGAGAATCGAAGTACCTTGGATCGCGGATGGCTGGCAAACCTTGGAAAGACCTGCGCGACGGTCAGGCCGGCGCTTTGTCTCGAGGTAACGGCTGCGAGCTCGACGAAGGGGTGGTTCAGGAGGAGGCGGACGAGCTCTTCGCCCGAGTATCCGGACGCACCGATGACGGCAACGGTTTTCATGGATGGAGGGGGACTGGACCGGGCGCTTCGCGCTCGGGGAGTTTAGGGGACTGAAAGTCGAATGGGATAGGGGGCAAAACAAAAACCCCGCCGTCGGCAAGGACGGGCGGGGTTGAAAGAGGATTGCACGATCAGCGTTTCGAGAACTGGAAACGAGCACGCGCACCCGGCTGGCCGTACTTCTTACGTTCCTTCATACGAGGATCGCGCGTGAGAAGACCTTCGGCTTTGAGGAGGGGACGGTAGGCGAGATCGGCCCTGAGGAGGGCGCGGGCGATACCATGGCGAGTTGCGCCCGCCTGCCCGGTGGGGCCACCGCCCTGCACGTTCACGCGAACATCAAACTTCCCCGTCGTCGATGTCGCCGTAAACGGCTGCAGCACAGCCATCCGCTGTTGTTCCAGCGGAAAGTAGACCTCGAAGGGGCGGTTGTTTACGGTGACCTTTCCTGCCCCGGAGGCGAGGCGGACCCGGGCGACGGACGTCTTGCGGCGGCCAGTACCGAGAAATTCTATGACTTTAGTGACCATGATTTGATTTGGAAAAAGTTTAACCTGCGTACTCGAGCTTGGCCGGCATTTGGGCGGCGTGAGGGTGATCGGCGCCTGGGTAAACCTTCAGTTTGGTCAAAAGCCGGTCTGCAAGGCGATTTTTCGGCAGCATGCCTTTGACGGCGTGGAGCACGAGGCGTTCGGGGTGGGCCGCCCGGACCTGAGCAACCGTGCGGTATTTTTCTCCGCCCTTCCATCCGGAATAGGACATGTACTCTTTGGCGGTCTCCTTCTTGCCCGTGAGCACAACTTGAGCGGCGTTGATCACGACCACGAAATCGCCGGCATCAAGGTGCCGCGTGAAGGTCGGTTTGTTCTTGCCGCGCAAAATGTCGGCTACCTGGACCGCTAATCGGCCTAGGACGGCACCGTTGGCATCAATAATCTGCCAGGCACGTCGCTGCATGTCCGGCTTCGGAAGATAAGTCTTCATCAAAAGTTCCAATCAAAAGGAGCGAAGGAAGTATCAATCGCCCGGGGACTCGTCAACTGTGTTTTCCTGTTGTTTCATCCAGGCAGGTGACTCCGGGGAGTGGAGCGCCCTCCAAGAACTCGAGACTGGCTCCACCACCAGTGCTCGCAAAACTAACCTTGTCCCCCAGTCCAGCCTTGTTCACGGCCTTCACAGAATCACCACCGCCAATGATGGATTTCGCACCGTGCTCCCGGGTGGCGGCGACCACCGCCTGTGCCACCGCCGTGGTTCCTGCGGCGAACCGTGCATCTTCAAACATGCCCATCGGCCCGTTCCAAAGAATCGTCTTGGCGCCGGTCAGCACGGCTGCGTACCGCTTCGCGGTTTCAGGACCGATGTCGAACCCTTCCGCATCGTCTGGAATGTCGCCGTGGACGACTCGGGGATTCTGAAGGTCGTAGACGGCTTTGCCCTTCTTGTTCAGCTTTCCAGTGTCAACCGGCGTCGCAATGACGGTATCGGAAGGGAGCAGGAATGTTACTCCGCGCTTCCGGGCCTTCTCCTCCGCAGCGAGCGCCGTGCCGACATGGTCCTTTTCAATCAGCGATTTCCCGGTTTTCCCACCGTGGGCCAACTTGAACGTGTACGCCATGGCGCCGCCGATCAGAATCGTATCGGCCTTGTCGAGAAGGCGGTCGATGACTTTGATTTTATCCGAAACCTTGGCCCCGCCGAGGATAACGACGAACGGGCGGCCGGGCTGTTCCAATTCATCCCCCAAGAACTGGAGCTCCCGTAGCATCAAAAGACCGGCCGCACAGGTCCCCCCCCACGCTTTTATGATCCGGGCGACGCCGCAGGTCGAGGCGTGGGCGCGATGCGCGGCGCCAAAGGCGTCGTTGACGTAAATCTCAGCAAGCCGTGCGAGGTGAGCAGCGAAAACGGGGTCGTTTTCCTCTTCCTCAGCGTGAAATCGCACATTTTCCAGCAGGAGAATCTCGCCGTCTTTGAGGCCCTTCGCGGCGGCTTCGGCCTTTTCACCCACGCAGTCGTCAACAAATTGAACCGGGCGGCCAAGCATTGTCGCCAGTTTTTCAGCTACGGGCCGCAAACTCATGGTGGGCTCCCGTTTGCCGTCGGGACGACCCAGATGCGCGGCAAGCACCAGTCGCGCTCCCCGGCTGACAAGGTGCTGGAGGGTCGGCAGGGTTTCCTGGATCCGGGTGGAATCGTTGATGACCATACCGCCGTCCTTTTCCTCCATCGGGACATTGTAGTCCACGCGCAGGAAAACCCGCTTGCCGGTGACGTTCAGGTCGGTGACCGAGAGCTTGGCCATAAAAAGAAAGGCGGTCGAAATCAGGCGGTCAAATAAGCACGGCAATCGGGCATTGGTCCGCCGTCGAAAATCGAAACGCCGAGATCCGCGCGTGGAACCCCGAATCCGCAGGAATCGGGCCGCCAACCATAGCGAGCAGCCAGTCGGTGTCCAATCGGTTTTTTGAACTGGGCAATCTCCAAGAAGCCCGCACCCTCTCCGGAGATGCCCAACCAGAACGCAGTCGCAGTGCCCCGTCGCGTGCGGACACGCCTCTTTCACGGTTGGGCGGCCGGAGTGTTTATGCTCGGCTTTCTTTCCGTCTCATGGATTTTGGCCCGCGAGAGCCGGGTCCGGCCGCCGACGTTCCGCCAATTCATGGAGAAACGCGGATACTCGGTCGTCAACGTGGACCGAGCTCTGGAACAACACCTGATAGTGAACGGGCGGATCGACGGCAAGCGAGCGCGCTTTCTCGTCGACACCGGTTTCACCTTCAATGCGGTGGAAACCAACCGGGCGACCCGCCTGCCACGAGTGTCCGGACCGGAGCAAGCCGCGCTGACTCCACCGGGGTACCCGCCGGGATCCTTTCAGTTTGTGCGCCTGGACCATTTCGAATTGGAGGGGCGGCCATTTCCGGCAGAAGTGGCCATCGTGACCCGTTGGTGGCAGCAGGGTATGTCTCTTCCACGGATGCCAATTGTCGGAATGAAGGGCGTGCTCGATTGTGATGCGATCCTCGGTGTTCCATTTCTGCAAAATCATCGTGCGGTAATTGATTACGGTCAGCCGCCGGGACTGTTTGTTCGCGACGCGGCGCGTTCGGCGGTGGAAACAAAGGAAATCGAAGAATCCTTCCGGTTAAGTGGCTTTGCTCCGGTCGTGCCGATCTACCTGCCGCCGGGAAAATGGTTGGTGGCCGCCCGTGTGAACGACCGACTGGTGAGTTTGCTGGTCGATACCGGGGGATACCGCACGGTCTTGGATCGAAGCCTGGCTCAAGAATTGGGTGTGAAGATAAGATCGAGTGTGGATTGGATGCAGGGAGGTGTCGAAGGACGAAGTTCGTCCGCGACGGACGTTCGGATCCCGCGGCTTGAGCTGGGCGAGTCAGTTTTCACCAATCTCACGATATCGGTGGCCGATCTTGCACCGTGGAATCTAAGTCCAGGCCAGCAGAGCCTGCTTCTCCCGCGCGGAATTCTCGGCTCTGACCTCCTCACGGCGACCCGCGCCGTCCTTGACTGCGAAGCGCCCCGGATCTGGTTTCTTAAATCTGCCGTCCGGTAGTTGGCAAAGATGCTCGAACCCGATGGAAGCCCTCCAAAAAAATGGACGCGAATAGACGCGTCTAGGGTGGTTTCGTCCGGATATACGGCTCTTCCTCCCAGTTGCTCGAGGGCCAGAAAAAACTGTCCACGGCACCATCGTATCTCAGAGCGAGGTCCCGAACGTTGGTCTTCTTCCATAAACCGGGTTGCAGTTTGGCGGTCCATCCGCTGTAGAGATGTCGATGCCAGGGGCAGGCAGCCACGATGAAGCGTCCTTGCCACCGACTAATCTGATCTTTGAGCCACTGCTTTCCTTCGGGAGTCACCTGCTGAGAAGCGCCCATGTGGTAGGCGTAACTCGTGGTGAATTCACCGAGCGTCCCGTAGTACTCCCACCCCAGATCAATCGGTATGCGCCCGCTCGTACGGTCGGATTTGCAGATAAATACATTGGTGGTGGAAAGATACTTAGAGCCCTCCAGGTAGTTGGTGCCGCCTCCGGCAAAACCGGTGCGAAGGCCTGGATTTACCAGGAAGAGCGGGGGACGATCCCGGTTGTCCTCCTGGTAGAGCCGAATGCCGAGCCCCACTTGCTTCAGGTTGTTCACGCAATGCATTCGGCGGGCCATCTCGGTCGAGCGACCGAGCATCGGCAGAAGCATCGAGGCCAGAATTGCAATGATCGCGATCACGACGAGCAGTTCGATCAGCGTGAAACCACGTGACGGTTTTGCCACAAGGCAGCACCGGAAGGGGCGCCGAAGAGAGCGGGAACCGGGATTCATGGAGTAATCCAATCGTGCTGCGGCCCGAAAGGCAATGCTCAAGCAACGCGTGCCTGGACGGCTGGATGGCCGGTGCATCCCGCGGTTGTTGGTAGAGGTTGTCGCGCTGCGACAACCCCGCCCGCGTACAGCGGGCGGAACAGGGCCGCAGGGCGGTTCGTGCCGCGCCTGAACGGCGCGGGGACGCCGCAGCGCGGCGTCCGCACCCTTCTCCAACAACTTCGGAATGCACGGCGTTCCGCTACCGCTGGGGTTTTGTCATTTCCCTCTTTTTCGTTTTCATCTTGGTTACCTTGTAGACCTGCCCCTTCTTGTCGTAGGTGGTCCACTCGCCAGTTTGCTGACCGTTGTCGAAGTGCCCCGAGCGCATCTTCGTTCCGTCTAATCGGAACCACTCCCAATACCCAGAGGGGACTCCCTTGGCAGTCTGGCCTTTGGCCCAAATGCTACCGTCTTTGTGGTACTCGATGTGTTCCTCTTGGGGTGTTCTTTTGGTAGGAGGCATAATGACGAAGTTCATTGGGCTGCATTTCGATATGCACGGTGCCTGCTAGCAGCCCGCCTCGCAAGCGTTGGCGAACAACGCCGCATCGAAATTCGGGAAGCGCCAGGTCAAGGCCCCCTCAAGATCTGCCTTCGTAGCGTCTCGGATATCTGGAACAAAAATTGAGGGGCCGGTGACCGGCATGAGCAGCGAAGTTTCGGAGTTTGGGAATAACTCCACAATATGGCTCATTATCCTCAGGCTCTGTCGCCCCTGACGGGGCTCGCGTTTTGCGCCAACACGAAGCCACGGCTCACGCCGTGGGCTAGGGTCTGACGCCGCTCCGCGGCTTTGCTAAATGCCGAGTGTCCTGTCAAGACACACGCGCCAAATATGGCCAATCTCCAGGGCCCCTGGCTCTCCAGAACCAGAAGGTGATCTATACGCTGCTGCTCAGTGACGCGCCGCCGAGGGCATACAGCATGGAACCACGACGCAACCGGCGTGTTCACTGGAGCAGCCTGGTTCGGCCTCCGGACCTCGAAGAATACCAGCGTCAATCGGCTCAGGCATTCGTGTGATTCGTGTGATTCGTGGGCAAAAGAAAATGCGGGTGTGCCCACGAATCACACGAATGACACGAATGAAAACCCGGCGCTCATGTTAAACGTGGAGATTGGGCCGGCCGAACTGATATTGGGCCAAACCTGGATATGGCCCAACGCGGACTGATTTGTTCTAGCCGGGTCCGGCTTTTGGATTATGGGGAGTAAATGCTATTCCGTCGAATTCCCTGCCGTTAGCTCTTTTTGAAAGCTTCGATATGCTCGATTCGGAAGCGTCGTTTTTCGCCGATCTCGGTGAATTCAACTTCCTTGCCGACGGGCTGTCCGACGAACGCCTTCGCCAGGGGGGTCAGATAGCTAAGGATATTCTTGTCGGGATCACCGTCCCAAGCCCCGAGAATGGAATAGGTTTCGGGTTTGTTGCTGGCGAGGTCGAGGACGCGAATGATGGTTCCGGGGCTGACGACATCGAGTCGGGGATTGTCAAAGTCGGTGCCGCGCGCGCGGTTCAATTCCACTTCGAGCTCATGTTTCCGGCGAGAGAGGACCTTTTGGGTTTCTTTGGCTGCCTTGTATTCCGCGTTCTCGCGGAGGTCCCCGTAACTGCGAGCGAGGGCAATATCCTTCACGTTGGCCGGAACTCTTTTTTGCACGAGCTCTTCGTACTCCGCTTTCCGCCGCTCGAGGCTCGGCCACGAAACGACGAACGTTTGGTCCTCTTTGTCCTTCTTTTGATCCCCGGTGATCATGCTCTGAATCGCCGGATATTGCTTAACGATGCGGCCGAGGAGCGAGCGCTTGTCCATGTCGTCAAACGCAGGGGATAACTGGAGATTACGGGTCAAATCCTTGATTACGTCGAAATCGGTGGACTCGATCAATTCCGGGAGCAGTTGTTGATCGGAGAGGATGAAATCGTGAAGGCGATTGGACTTCTTTTCGTTGAATGCATCCCGTTCCATGGCCGTCAGCATCGCGCGGAAGACTTCCGGAGTGAACAGTTCCACGAACGCCTCGCTTCGCTCCTTGCCGAACCATAACAAGAGCTCGCTGCTCGCCCCGTGCTGGCCAATGAGGCGAGCGAGGGTGTCGTACAGTAGTTGGGTCTTTCCCTCCTGCATGAGAAGGCGGGCCGTTTCGCCGCAGAGTCGGGCGCCGCTGGAATTGAGAATTCCAACGAGCTGCGGACCCCATTCCGTTACGTGGTTCTTGAACGATTCCAGGGCGCGCCGTTGCCGAGGCGCAGAAGTTTCGTCAAAAAACGTGTGAAGGCGCTGGCTATGGGCCCACACGGCGGCTTCCGTGGGGTCGGCCGGGTCGGCGGCGAGTCCCGCCGCCACTCGCACGTCGTCCCGTGCAAAAATTCCCTCCAGAGCGAGGGAGGGCATCGTGGTAAGGTGCGACTGGATGTCGGCGTTTAGTACCCCGAGCACTTCGGTGACGACCGACTGCTTGTCCTGGAGGTCTCCCATGCATTTGGCGACTTCGAGTGCGACCGCAATGCGTGCCTTCAAGCCCTTGGCGGTACGGAACTCGGAGCTGAGGCGCGTCTGGAGCGACACCTCCGTCTCCTGGAGCAGGATTGGTTCTGTCTTCTTGGCTGGGATGTTGAAGTGGCCGTCCTTTTTCATCTCGGTTCGGGCGGCCTCCCACCATTTCTTCCAGTCCTCGCCGATGACATCCGGTACGAGCGCTGCCTGGATCTGATCAATTGTGGCGCGGTTATTGAAACTTCGCAGCACGAGGCGGACAACGTCCAGGTGATGCAAGGCGGCCTGTTGTTTGAGCCCGGGGAGGTCCGTGGCCTTACGTGCGAGGATATGCTCCTTGCCCACGGGCTTCAGGGATTCGGCGGCAAACGACAGGTCCATCGCGTGTCCCGCCTTCGAATGAAAATCAATCGACAACCGCCCGAGAACGATGTCCACGGTTCGGATCCGCCCAAACCCCCAGCTTTTATGCACTCCGAACCCACCTTGGACCAGAGCCAGCAGCGGTTCGATGTGCCGGTGAGTGATCTTTCCAGTGGCGACCAGTTTCTCGAGTTCTTCCTTCATTTTTGGTAATTCCTCGCACGTTTCCGTGAGGTCCGGCCACTATGCCTTCGTGGCCGCATCGAAACCAAGAGAATTTGCCGTGCGTTGTTTGCTCAATGCCGGGCAACCCGGAGATTTCATCGAACATCGTCTTGACGAGGATCCCGGTTGGGCCGCGCTTTCACCGGCCGACGGGCGCCTTGCGCGCGAACTGATTTTTGGAGTCGTTCGGTGGTCCGCAACCCTCGATTGGCTGATCGACCGCCGAACCCAGGCCCGGCCCCAAAAGCCGGCGTTGAGACAGCTCCTTCGAACCGGGCTTTATCAGTTGTTCTGGCTCGACCGGATTCCGGCCCACGCTGCGGTGAATGAAACGGTGCAACTCGCTAGAGATCTTGGGTTTGGGTCACAGAGTGGGTTCGTGAATGCGGTTTTACGCGGCTGTCTTCGGGAACAAGATTCCCTCCGAAAGGAACTGCTCGATTTGCGCGAATCCGAGCCTGCCGTTGGGTGGTCTCATCCGGCTTGGCTTATCGACCGGTGGCAAGATCGATGGGGACGGGACGACACCACTCGGTTGCTGGCCCTCAACAACACACCTCCGGGGACTTTCGCCCGACTCAATACCCTGCGAACGGACGCTGTTTCATTGACCGCCCGGTGGCGAGAAGAACTCGTCGATTTTCAGCCTGTTCACCGCGACTGGTGTCCGGATGGCATCCTTTTTGAACTGAAAGACCATCCCTCGCTGGCGACATTGGGATCTTTTGTAGAGGGGGGATTCTACGTGCAAGACCCCAGCACCCTGCTGGCGGTGGAACAATTGGATCCACAACCGGGCGAGGTGGCACTCGATTTCTGTTCAGCGCCAGGCGGGAAGACGACCTGGATGGCGGCCCGGATGAAAAACCAAGGTCGACTGGTCGCTCATGACAACAGTCGTGACCGGTTGCGTTGGGTGCTGGAGAACTGCCGACGGCTTGGGGTGACTTGCGTGGAGACAACCGAGGCGGGTGCGGGTGTGGTGGCGGAACCGTCGACGTTCGATCGGATTCTGGTCGATGCGCCCTGTTCCAACACCGGAGTTCTGCGTCGGCGAATTGAATTGCGGTGGCGGATTCGCCCGGAGGAGATCAGTCGGCTCGCCACTGAACAGCTGAGGCTGCTGACGCTGGCTGCACCGTTGCTGAAGCCGGGGGGAACGTTGGTCTACAGCACCTGCAGTCTCGAGCCTGAGGAAAATTCGCTGGTCGCCAGGGAATTTTCTGCGAAACACCCCGGTTTTCACCTAACGGCGGAGCGTGAACTTCTGCCGTTTCGAGATGGTGCGGACGGCGTGTATGTAGCGCGTTGGGTTCGGAGCTTGGGTTCGCATGCAACCGCTGGGTGAGTTCACAGACAATGCGAAACGTGCGTCCGTCCTGGCACCTGGAACCCGGACCACACTCGCAGTTGGAAAAATTGGCATATCAGCGGGGGCGAATTTCCGGCATCAATTGCCGGGTCCGTCTCCGTGCATGAACATCTCCTCCGCCATCTTTCACCGCAGCGCTCCAGATCTGGAGTCGTGTCCGGACGAATCTCTGCCCGAATTCGCCTTCATCGGCCGATCCAATGTGGGTAAGTCCTCTCTGCTGAACATGCTCTCCGGCAAGCCCGATCTCGCCAAGGTTTCGGCCACTCCGGGGCACACCAAGATGATAAACCTCTTCACGATCAATAAGAC
Source organism: Akkermansia muciniphila (assembly GCA_945900455.1). Taxonomy (GTDB): domain Bacteria; phylum Verrucomicrobiota; class Verrucomicrobiia; order Limisphaerales; family UBA9464; genus SIBK01. The sequence goes on along the minus strand of CAMDJH010000004.1, from coordinate 26,809 downwards.
GTGGCGATTGGTCGACTTACCGGGATATGGGTTTGCCCACGTGGCGCGGAAGGACATGGCGAAATTTAATCACGCGGTGTCCGACTACCTCGAGAACCGGCCAAACCTCCGCGGGGTCTTTGTTCTTCTCGACTCCAGCCTTCCACCCCAGAAGTTGGACTTGGAGTTCGTGCAGTGGCTCGCGCGGATCTCCGCGCCGATTGTTCTCATCTTCACCAAGATCGACAAGTCGTCACCGACCCACGTCCAGGCGAACATTGAGGCCTTTAAAGCACACCTATCCGGATGGTGTGAGCAATTGCCCGAGATTTTCACCTGCTCGTCCATGACGAAGCAGGGTCGGAGCGATCTTCTCGGGGCGATCGAAAAGACCCTGGTTGCCGAACGGGGAACCGGCGCAAGACCACCCCAACGATTCGAGAGAAAGCGGGAGTCATCGAAGATCGAGCAGCAGCGTGCCCCATGGAATCGCCTCCTCTGACGAAAAATTGGGCCCGCAACTAATGGGGGGAACTGGCTGTGACGAACAAGAGCATCCGCCTCCAAGCGACACGCCGACCAGGGCGGGGGTTCACGCTGATTGAGCTACTCGTCGTAATTGCCATCATTTCGATCCTGGCATCGATGCTTCTGCCGGCGCTCAGCAAGGCCAAGGAAGCCTCCAGAAAGGCTCGTTGCCTTAGCAATCTCCGCCAGATGGGACTGGGCATGATGATGTACGCTGAAGACAACAACGGATCGATCCCGCGGGGAAACTTCCCAATCTGGTGGAAAATCTTCACACCGATGCTTGGCGGACAGATCGAAAAGGATTATGCCAAGGTTCAGATATATACCTGCCCCAGTTATCCCGAAAAGAAGCAGCTCATTTGTTACGTGGACAACGCATGGACTTTTAGCAGCCCGCGCGACAGGGTTGGTAAAGAGGTGACCGGAGTGACCCTCGTGGCCGCTTTTCAGCAACCCTCAGATTCAGTATATTTCGCCGACAACGAAGACGGCCCGTGGAGACCTGTCATCAGGGCTCTGTCGATTAATGGCTCTGCGGAAGTGAACGACGTGTGGAATCCCAGCCACTTGCCCTATGCTCCGGGCGGAAAAATCCTAAACCGCGAGCGTCGTGTCGCGCGGGCACGACACGGGGCCGGCCCCAACTTGTTATTTTTTGACGGCCACGGAGCTTGGAAAAAGGCTCAGTTAATCACGGTCGATGACTGGCGCGAGCAACGTTGGTAACGGGCAGGCGAATTCCGGTGGGAAGTGAAATAGCAGCACGTGGACCGACCTCGGCTCGACCTTAAGTGGCGGGTACACGGTCTCGGCATTGGCGGTATCGGGCACCAACCTGTATGTGACCGGCGACTTCATGACGGCCGGTGGCATTACGTGCAATAACATAGCCAGATGGGACAGGAGCGTTTGGTCGCACATGGGATCAGGGTTGAATTTCCGTGGAAATGCTCTGGCGGTTTCAGGGCCTGATCTCTACGTGGGCGGGGACTTCGACGTGGCGGGCGGCAAGGTTTCAGCTCGTGTGGCCAAAGCGAATATTTCGCCGCCTTCAGCGCCGGTCATCAGGAACATCGGTCAGGCCGGAGCCAACGTGGTGCTCCGCGGCACGAACGGTCCGGCGGGCGCGGCGTATTACGTCCTGACCGGCACGAATGTCGCCCAGCCCAGGGTGAATTGGACGCGTCTGGCGACCAACCGGTTTGACGCCGCCGGGATTTTCACGTTCACCAACACAATCGCTCCAGTTGTCCCACAGCGATTCTATTCGTTGGAGGTGCCGTAGGCTGATAGAGGGTGCGAGCAGCGGTGGGATCAACTTGCCGGCCCACACTAGAAGGTGGCGATCGGATTCACGGGAGAACCTGTTCCTTTAGGCACGGCCCAGGGCGCAAGCGTCAGCAAGAATTCCCAGCGCTGGCGCTTCTCGCAGGCGGCGCCGAGGGCTTCCAGGTCGCAACAGTCCAGAATGTGAATTCCGGCGGCGATCAGCATCACCTGGTGAATGGGATGAGTCACTCCTTCGATTTGCGAGGGGGCCACGTCACTCCCGTCATCGCTGCCGAGCATGGCAATGTCCCGCTTTTTGAGCCAGGCGGCGCAACTGGCATGCAAGCCGGCCGAAAGATTGCCCACATCCCAAGCCCCTTTGGCGGCTCGGCGCGCCCAACGCCCCGTGCGTATAATCACGATGTCCCCCGGGCCGACCCGCAGTCCGGACTGCTTCTCCCACGCGTCCAGATCCTCAGGATGAATGGCGGCGCCGGCATCGAGATAGGGAACTCCCTTGAGTCGGGGGATATCGACGAGGATTCCACGGGATACAATGCCGTTCTGCACATTCAACATGCCCAGCTTCGACGCGCCATCGGCTGTGATCGTCTCCTGGGGAACGCCGTTGTACATCTTGCCCTTATAAAACATGTGTCCCAACGAATCCATGTGGGTATGAGCGTGTCCATGATACGAAACGATGTAGGTATCGGCCGCGAACTGGCCGGGGTTGTTCAAACCCGTCAGCATCATCTTGTGGATGAACGGGGCGGGATTGTCCGCCGCTGCCGTTTTCTCCAACGGGCGCGCCAGTGAAAGCGTCACACCCTCCCTGACCAGACTGTAAGCCTGACGCCGCTTCTCCGGCGTGATGAGATTCATGGTCCCAAGCTGATCGTCGTTACCCCAGCGCCCCCAATTGGAAAGCTCGGTCATCAAGAGGTCGATGTCGGCTTTCGTCTTCGGCCGGGCGGCTGGGCTTGTCGACTGGGCAACAACCGCCTCGGCTGTGGACAAGGCCAAAGCGGCCAGCATGCAGTGGGTGATGATCGTCAAGCGGTGCATTTCTCGGTTCAGGGTTTCGTTTCGTCAATGGGGAGGCTCTTCGGACCCTCCGCCGCCGGTTTTGGGCTGTCAAACTTGAAACCGAAGATGCCCGACCTCGCGGCGCATCCCGCCCGATCTTGTCGGAGCAGGTAGCGGACGATCAACGTTCGAAGCCACCGGCAACGTTGCCCGCGCTGACCTTGCGGTCGTGCAGGGACTGGACCGGGCGGTTGTTGTGGTGCAGGCGCGCGGCAAACGCCTCCAACTGCGGGTGATTGGCCTTGACCGGATCACGCAACACGATCCACTCGACATTCTCGGTGCAGGGCGGCGTGGTGAACGAGCCGATGTAGTAATAGGCCGCCTGGCTGGCCGGCAGATGCAGTTGCAGATCTATCTCCTTGTCTGGGAAATGCGCGGCATCCCCCTTGGCTTTGGGGAAGTGGGAAATTATTTGCGCAAGGTGCTCGTTGGCCGGGCCTTCCTCGAAAAGCGCGCCCACCACGGCGAAGTTGCCGTCGGCGCTCTGATGCTCGAAATGCACCTCCATCGGGAAATGCTTCCCGTTGACGGTGTGCTCGCTCGGCGTGTGAAAGTGGAACTGTTTCAACTGATACGTATTGCGCGCCGTGGTCAGCGTGCTGCCCTCGTCCACCGTCACTTGGATCGTGTGGCCGTTGTCCACGATGTCCACGACGTGCTCATGATGCGCGATGCGCAGCGAGGTGGACTTGTAATCGAGCTTCCACGGCTTGCCGGTGCCGGTGCCGGTCTTCGAGATGTCGATGGGCGACTGTGCGGTACCCTTGCCGCAGGCGGCGTAGGTCGGGTCCAGCGCGCCCCAGTGACGCGGGCCTTCGTGGCCTTCGTAACCCCAATGCACGGGGCGTGCGACCTTCGCGCTGGAACTCTTGGTGGCTGAACAACCGCTCGCGAGCAGCGCGATCACGGGCGCGGCGGTGAGCAGCAAGGCGAGAAAACGGAGGGTGCGATGTGGTTTCAAAGTCTTGGTGCAGGCGGTTTAATTGGCGGCTGGAAAGAGAGCACTCCTTTCGTCTTCAGTTTCCGTTTGTAGACCTTGTCGCCCGCGGTGGCGAACAGTTCGTCGAATTTCGGTCCGCCAAAGCATAGGTTTGCCAACCAACCCCGTTGCGGCTTCTCGAGGATGCTGTTGACGCGGCCGGCCTGATCGCAAATCTGCACACCCATCTTCGTGGCCACATAGAGCCAGCCGTCGGCATCGACCGTCATGCCATCCGCCCCGCTGCCGGTTTCACCGTCGGGAATGTGCAAATGATAGTAGCGCTGCTTTGCCGTCAGTGAGCCATCGGGTTGACGGACGTAGCTGTGAACGAACTGCCCGTTCATGTCGGCCACGTAGAGCAGGCTTTGATCAGGCGACAACAACACGCCATTGGGAAAACTCAGTCCCTGGTCCACCACCTTTTTCTCGCCGATCTCGCTGATGAACCAAACCTGTTTGCTCCCGGGATCGGTGACGTAAAGCTCGCCTTTGTGGGTGATCGCCAGATCGTTGGATGCCAGGCCATCGGCCACGAGGGTGGATTTGCCCGTCTCATCATAGGCGACGATCTGCTTTTTGCCGTTGGCGCAGGCATGGAGCCGGCGGTCCGGACCGAACATCAAACCGTTCGCACCGCCGGTATTCTCGGCGAAAATGCTGATCTTGCCGTCCAGCCCGATCTTGTGGATGCGATTGTTCGGAATATCCGTGAAAAATATTTCGCCTTTCGCATTGGCCGCAGGTCCTTCGGTGAACTTGTATCCTTCACCCACCAATTCCCAGCCGCTATCGCCAATGAGTGCGGCCACGGGTTGTTTCGATTTCTTCTCCGCGTTGGCTTTGATCCCTGCCGGGTAATCGCGCCAGAGCCAGCGCAAGGCGTCGGGAAACACCTGGGTTGCCTGCTTGCCATTATGGCCGCCGTCGCCCCAAGCGTGGTTCACGTCGTAACCGGCAAAGACCAGCGCGCGTTCCATCTCCAGATTGGCCATCCACCAGTCACCCCCGTAGATGTTCTGATCCGCGGATCCGTCCTGGAGAAAAATCCGGAGGGGTTTCGGTTCAATCTTGCGGATGAGCGTGGGATAAACATTCCCGCCGCGCAGTCCGACGTAGGTGCCGATGCTGCTGAACACGCGACGAAAAGCATCGGGCCGTTCCCACGCCGCGGTGAAGGCGCAGATCGCGCCGCTGCTGGCACCGGCAATGGCGCGGTCATCAGGGTTTGCCGAGAGATTCACCCTCTGCTCCTTCGCAATGTGCGGCAGAAGTTCTTCGATGAGGAATCGCGCATAGGCATCGCCGAGACCGTCGTATTCGTAGCTGCGATTGAATCGGTCGAGCGCGTTGGTGGACGCCGCCTTGACCCGTCCGGGCGTGATGAAAATGCCGATCAGCGGAGGGATTTCCTTCTTGTGGATGAGGTTGTCGAACACGACGGGCGCCTGGTACTGGATGCCATCCTGAAACACCATGAACGGATAGGTCCTGGCCGCGTCGAAACCGGCCGGAAGATAGACCCAGTAATCGCGATAGGTACCGGGAAAAATCTTGCTGGCCTCGAAATTGTATTTGGAGAGGACGCCCTTGGGCACACCCTCCTGTGCTTTGGAATCGGGACCGGGCACATAATCATCGGCCGCATGAAGCGAAGCGGCAGCGAGAGACAGAGCGAGTAGGGAGATGGCGAGGTGTCGCATAGAAAGCTATCGGAATTATGCGAAGCACGGGAGGAAGTGCAATGCAGACTTTCCGACACGCGTTCTTCTTGAAGCAGGACGCGAGGATAAAGGACCGAGGAAAAAGGGACAGATCGTTAGCCCGCAGCGAACACAATTACCGGAGGCGTGTCCGATTTCAGCGATCCCGAGTGGACGAATCATGGCGCGCGTTTCTACCGCCTCAGATCGCCATGAGGATAAATGGACAGGTCGTTTTCCCTTAACCGTGCGCCAATGACAATCGCCTGCGTCCGATTGGAGCTTAGTTTATGTTCTGGGACAGTTTAGTTGGACAGCTTAGGAATTTGGGTAATTGTTCCACGGCTCTGCGCGCAATTACTGGCCAGCACCGGCGACCGCGACTTTAATCGAGTAGAGGGACTTGCGTGCGGTGATGAAAAGGGTCTTACCGTCGGCCCCGCCAAAACAGAGGTTGGCGGGTGACTCGGCCATCAGAATCTTGCCAATTCGATGGCCGTCGGGTGCAAAAATCTGCACGCCATCGCCAGCGCTCGACCACACCCGGCCGCTTTGGTCGACGCGGATGCCGTCCGGCCCGCCTTTGTCGATCACACAAAAGACCTGGCCGCCCGTAAGCGCACTGTCGGCGGTGACGTCGAACACCCGGATGTGGTGGGGTGAGCCGGAGTCGGCGATGTAGAGTTTCTTCTCGTCGGGTGAGAAAGCGAGGCCGTTGGGCTGGACGAAGTCCTTCGCAACCGCGGTGGTCCTCCCAGTCCTGGGATTGTGACGGAAGACAAAATTGCCCGCCTGCTCTTTGCCCTCTTTTTTCTTGGTCTCGGGATTCGTCTTCAGGCCGTAATCCGGATCGGTGAACCACACCGTGCCGTCCGAACGCACCACGACGTCGTTCGGCGAGTTCAGCTTCTTCCCGTCGCATAAATCGACGAGCGTTTTCAGGCCACCGTTGGCGTCCTGAATTGCCAGGCGTCGCCCGGTGTGTTCGCACGTGAGGAGACGGCCTGCGAGGTCGAGGGTGTTGCCGTTGGCATTGTGGCTTGGCTTGCGATAGGTTGTCAGACCGGCGGTCGGCGACCATTGCTTCAGCTCGTCGTTGGGAATGTCGCTGAACACGAGCACTCCGCTGGCGATGATCCACACGGGGCCTTCGACGAAGCCCATGTCGCCAGCGAGTTTTGTGACGGACGCATCGGCAGATACGCAGCGCGCAAACTCGGCGGGATGGTCCGACTGCAAATCAGCGGCCAACAAACGTCCGCTGAGGATGGCGATGGCAAGGGAAGTAAAGCGCATGGTTTTCATAGAGAATGGGGTGGAGATCAGGCGTGGCGAAGCCACGGCACGGTGAGCGGGAGAATCGGTGAACGCATGGGGTGCTTCATTTTAGCAGTAAGGGCGTTGCCGGTCCAGCTTGCGTTTTGCTCAGATCAACCGGTCAAGGCCGAGCGCAGGAACGGCCGGTAAAGGTGGGGCTCAAGCAGAAATGAATCGTGTCCCTTGTCGCTGTGCACGGTGATTCGCGTAGCGTCGACCTCAGCCTGTTTGAGTGCGGAGTGCAAGTGAGCTTGTTCATTCGGATAAAAACAACAGTCGGAGTCGATGGTGAACACGAGATAGTTCTGCGTTCGGCAGCGTTGAAACAGCGAGACGAGGTCCTCTGCGAGGGCTTCCCGCGCCAGATCGAACCGCTGCCACGCGTCGAGAATCCGCAAGTAAGAATTGGCATCGAAGCGCTGCACAAACTTCTGACCCTGATGAAGCAGGTAGCTCTCGATCGGGCTGCGCAGTTGGTACCACGCCAGCGTGTTGTCACGGCGAACGACTTCGACCCGGGCGCGCTCTTCCAGGGTCGTCAGCGAAACGAAGGTCTTGTGCCCGATCATGCGGGCCAACGCCAGGCCGCGATCCGGAGGCGGCCCCTCGTAAAAGTCACCGCCGTGGAAATGCGGGTCCGATTCGATGGCGCAGATCTGTTCGAAGTTGTGGATCCGCTGGAGCGGGGTAATCGTGGCACCGGTCGCAAAGGGGATGACTGTGCGCACCCGTTCCGGATGGCGTGACGCGAGACTCAGCGCCATAAGGCCGCCAAGCGAGGCGCCAATCGTTGCGTGCAACTGCTCGATGCCGAGCTGATCGAGCAACGCCAGTTGCGAGTCCACGATGTCGGCGATGGTGAGTTGCGGGAAGCGCGGGCCATACGGTTTGCCGGTGCGCGGGTCTTTCGATCCTGGGCCGGTCGAGCCGTAACAACCGCCGATGTAATTGGCGCAGACGACGTAGAATTCATCCGTGTCGACGCCTTTGCCGGGGCCGATGAAATCATCCCACCAGCCGACGTGGCATTCCTCCGTCCATCGTTCGCCCACACCGTGGACCGCGCGGTTGACGCCTGCCGCGTGCTGGCTGCCACTGAGTGCGTGGAAGACGAGTACCGCGTTGTTCCGTTTTCGGTTTAGGCGGCCGTAGGTCTCATAGGCGAGCACGGCCGGACCCACGGACTCGCCGCTCTGGAGGAAAAATGGGTTCGCCTCGGTCGCCAGATGGAAGAATTCCGTGGCGACCGTCCCGCAGGCGCTCGGCGGAGGGCGTTGGGTGCACTTTCTGGTCATGGACGGTACCCCGGACGACCCAGTGACTTCCGGCCGGTTAGCGAATGCGCTTCGCGGCGCGAATCGGGAAGCCCCCTCATTTCGTTGCCGCCAGCGCCTGGTCGATGTCCTCAACGATGTCGTCGATGTGCTCCAGCCCGACGCTGAGGCGGATGAGCTCAGGGGTGATGCCGCCGGCTCGTTGCTGCTCTTCATTGAGCTGCGAGTGCGTCGTGGTTGCGGGATGAATCGCCAGGCTCTTCGCATCTCCCACGTTGGCGAGGTGTGAGAAGAGTTTCAGTGAGTCGATGAACCTGCTGCCGGCTTCTCGGCCGCCCTTGATGCCGAATACCACAATGGCACCCCCTTTTCCGCGAAGGTACTTCTGGTTTTTTGCGAACTCGGGATCATCGGGCAGCCCGGGAAACCGCACCCATTCGACGCGCTGGTGCGACTGCAGATGCTTGGCGACCGCAAGGGAGTTTTGACAATGACGCTCCATTCGCAGCGGGAGGGTCTCGATGCCCTGGAGAAACATCCACGAATTGTCCGGGGCGATGCAGGCACCGAGATTGCGCAGCGGCACGGTGCGCATCCGTAGAATGAACGCGAGCGGCCGCAACGGCTCCGGCAGGTCCAGGCCCCACCGGAGGCCGTGATAGCCGGTGTCGGGCGTCGTATAAATCGGGTGTTTGCCCGCCGCCCAATTGAACCGGCCGCTGTCGACCACCACGCCGCCGATGCCCGTGCCATGCCCCCCGAACCATTTGGTCAACGAATGCACCACGATATCCGCGCCGTGCTTGAGCGGCTGGGTCAGGTAGGGAGTCGAAAACGTCGAGTCCACGATCAGTGGGATGCCGCTCGCGCGGGCGATCTGGCCGACGGCGTCGAGATCCGTTATTTCAAGGGCCGGGTTCGAAACCGACTCGCAGAAGAGAGCGCGGGTCTTTGAATCAATTGCCCGAGCAAAATTTTGTGGATCGTTGGAATCCACGAACTTCACGGTGATGCCAAGCGCGGGGAGGAGGGTATCGAACTGGGTGTACGAGCCGCCGTAAAGGTTGCGGGCCGAGACGATGTTATCCCCGGCCGCTGCCACATTGATGATGGAATAGAAGATACCGCTGGTGCCCGAAGCCAGGCCCAGGCCTCCCATTTCGGGTGCGCCTTCGAGCAGGGCCACGCGCTTTTCCAACACATCGGTCGTCGGATTCGTGAGGCGCGTGTAAACATTGCCCAACTCCCGGAGAGCGAAAAGATTGGCCGCGTGCTCGGAGTTCTTGAAGACGAAGGAACTGGTCCGATAGACCGGTACTCCCCGTGAAAGCGTCGTGGGATCCGGCTGCGTGCCGCCATGAAGACAAAGAGTTTCGAGGTGCATATTGAGCGGGTCTACCACCATCGCCCGGGGGATTGAACAACAATTATTGGGCGACAGTGTCGCACTTGGAAGTTGCCCTCATCGGCGAAACCGCTCAAATCTTATCCCGATCAATGACTCGCGTCCTTCTCTCCACCACTTCGTTCCAGGACACGCCTGGCATCCACCACGAAATGCTCGCGGCCACCGGCTTTGAGATTGTCCGCGAACGGGGTCCGCTGCCGGAATCGAAGATGCTGGAACTCGCGGGCCAGTTTGATGCCTACCTGTGTGGTGACGATGCGTTGACCCGTGCGGTCATCACCAAGTCGCTGCCGCGGCTCAAGGTGATCTCCAAATACGGTATCGGACTCGATAAAATCGACGTTGCCGCTGCCACGGAGCTGAAAGTGCCGGTGCTTTTCACGCCCGGAGTTAACCATACGACCGTTGCCGAGCACTGCTTCGCCTTGTTGCTTGCGGCGGTGCGCAATCTCGTCGTTGAGGCCAATCATACCGCGGCGGGGCGCTGGACGCGCATTACGGGCCACGAGGTCTGCGGCAAGACGCTGGCCATTGTCGGCTTCGGGCGGATCGGCAAGGAGGTCGCCGTCCGCGCCCACGCTTTTGGTTTGAAACTCATCGGCTACGGCAACTATTGGGACGAGGATTTTGCCCGCTGGTATGGCATAGAACGTGTCGCCAACTTTGACGACGTCCTCCGTCGCGCAGACTTCGTCACCCTGCACACCAAGCTCACGCCAGCCACGAAGCACCTCATCCATGCGAAGAACATCCGGCTGCTCCGGAAAGGTGCGGTCATTGTCAATTGCGCTCGCGGTGAAATCATCGAGCTCTCGGCGCTCGTCGAAGTTCTCAAATCGGGGCATCTCCTCGCCTACGCCGCCGACGTGCTCGACCAGGAGCCCCCGCCTGCGAACCACCCGCTGTTGGGTCTGCCGAACGTGGTCATAACTCCGCATATCGGATCACGCACCCACGAGAGCGTCCAGCGCCAGGCCAGCTGCGCCGTGGAAAACCTCACTCTCTTCTTCGCCGGCCAGAAGCCGATTGCTCAGGCGAACGAGATCTAAATCGCGAAGCCCCTCTCCTACTTCCATGCCCGATACCTACTTCATCGTCCCTGAGTCGCAGCACAACGGCCTGGTGCAGGCGGCCTACTGCCACCGAGGATTCCATGCGGACGAAGCGGCCGAAGGCACGCGCCTTTGCGCGGAGGCCGCCCGCCACGGTATCCGCACCCACAATGGCATCAAAGCCCTCCATCTCGACCACCTCTTCGGCTCGGGCTCAAAGGGGTGCGTGCCCGGAGCCCAGATCGAGGAGCGATCCTCGCGCTTTGCCGCCGCCAAAATTTGGAATGCCAATAAGAAGCTCGGACCGGCCACTGCCTATCGCGCAATGGCCGAGGCCTCCCGCCTTGCCGACCAGTACGGCGTTGGCATCGTGTCCGTCGATAACGCGTTCCACTACCTTTGGGGCGGCGGTTACGTGATGCAGGCCGCGCAGCAAGGGTACATCGCCTATACAAACTGCACCGCGTCCCTCGCGGAGGTCGTCCCCTTTGGCGGCAAGTTCCCCACGCTCGGCACGAACCCCCATTCGTGGGGTTTTCCAACAACCGATGCCATCGGCTACCCGATCGTCATCGATTGGGCGACGTCGGTCGTGGCAATGGGCCGCGTCCAGCAGCTTAAGCGTGAGGGCAAACCGCTCCCACCGATGGCTGCGGTCGACAAGAATGGCGTCCCGACAACGGATCCGGCCCAGGCGGTTTCTCTTTTGCCGTTCGGGGCACACAAAGGCTATGGACTCTCGCTGATCAATGAAATCGTCGCTGGTTTCATCGGCGGCTCCCTCCCGACCCTTCGTAGCCGCTGGGAACAACAACCGGAGGAAAAACACACGTGCGCGTTCTTTTTCCAAGTGATCCATCCCGACGCCATCAGCGGCGGTGCTTTTGCGAAAGGTCGCAATCAGCAACAGAATGTGAAGGCAGTCATCGCCGATGTCCTCAGTCGTGGTAACGAGCAGTGCCTGCTTCCGGGTCAACTCGAAGCCGACTGGGCGAAGAAGACCGCCGCCGCGGGAGGTCTCCTCTTCTCTCTCGCTGAGATCGACGCGTTCAATGAACTGGCTCAGGAAGCAGGTCAACCGCTCTGGCAGGCCGACTCCTTCAAATCAATTGTCGTTTAGTAACTCCGACTCCGTATACAACCACCCGACTCAATGCGTTCTTCGTTGCCATTGGAATTACTTCGTTATGAGCCTACCCGTCAAACCCGCTAAATCCGTCGCGTTCGACCAGATTTCCCTCGGAGAAATTATGCTCCGCCTGGATCCGGGCGAGGGGCGGGTCCGCACCGCCCGCAGCTTTACCGCATGGGAAGGTGGCGGCGAATACAATACCTCCCGCGGGCTGAGGAAATGCTTCGGCCTAAGAACCGCCGTTTGCACCGCCTTCGTCGACAACGAGGTCGGGCACTTGATCGAAGATTTCATCATGCAGGGCGGAGTCGCCACCGATTTGATCCAATGGCGTGACGACGACGGAATTGGCCGGACCGTCCGCAACGGTCTGAATTTCACCGAACGCGGTTTTGGCATTCGCGGGGCGGTCGGCGTGCCCGACCGCGGCAATACCGCTGCTTCGCAGCTCAAACCGGGGGACTTCGACTGGGATCACATCTTTGGGACGCTCGGCGTCCGATGGTTCCACACGGGCGGCATTTTCGCCGCCCTCTCCGCCTCCACCGCCGAACTGACGGTCGAGGCTGTCCAGGCGGCAAAGAAACACGGCACGATCGTCTCCTACGATCTCAACTACCGACCCTCCCTGTGGAAGACCATCGGCGGCCTCAAGAAGGCACGCGAAATCAACCGCGAGATCGCCCAATACGTCGATGTCATGCTCGGTAATGAAGAGGACTTCACCGCGTCGTTGGGCTTCGAGGTAAAGGGCGTGGATCATACCCTTTCCGGCATCGAGACCGGCGCCTTCAAACAAATGATCGAAACCGCGGTGAAAGAGTTCCCTAATTTCAAGGTCGCCGCCACCACTCTGCGGCGCGTCATTACGGCAACGAAAAACGACTGGAGCGCCATCCTCTGGCATGATGGCAATTTCTTCGAGAGCCGGAAATATGATGAACTGGAAATTCTCGACCGCGTTGGTGGCGGCGACAGCTTTGCTTCCGGCTTGCAGTTCGGTTTCATGCAGTTCAACGACGCGCAGAAGGCCGTTGATTATGGAGCCGCCCATGGCGCCCTGGCCTCGACGACTCCCGGTGACACATCGATGGCCACTCGCAAGGAGGTTGAAAAGCAGATCAGCGGGGGCGGTGCCCGCGTTGTGCGGTAATTTTCTCGCCGCGGAAGGAAATAAATCGATGCCTGCCCGTCTCGTCAAAATGTCGAATTCCAATCTTTGCCGGTGGCCCCGCCGTTGCGTCACCGCCTGGTTTTGTGGGGGAATTGCCGCGCTCGCCCTCGTTTTGCATGCCGCGGAGCGTCCCGCCGTTTCGGTTCCCCGGGCGACTTCGGGCGATACCGCCGTTGAGCCGGACTGGTCGCAACGGCTCACGATTACGGTCGGGCCAGCCGGGGCGGATTTGGTTGGCACCAGTGACCGCGTGCTCCAGGCGGCGGTGGATTATGTGGCCCGCCTTGGCGGCGGCACGGTGAATGTGTTGCCCGGTATCTATCGTTTGCACAACGCGGTGTATCTGCAATCGAAGGTGCGCCTGGTTGGCAGCGGATCGGAGACGGTGCTGATCAAAGAGTCTTCGACGAAAACAACGCTCGCCGAGGACAGTGATTGGTTTGATCAGGAAATCACTCTGCTGGACGCGAGTGGTTTCACAGTCGGAGATGGCGTATGCCTCCGCGCGAAAAATCCAGACACCGGTGGAGAAACGGTCGTCAAGAGAACGTTGATTGCCCGCCACGGCCAACGTTTCAAGTTGGACCGACCATTGCGCGAAAACTTCTGGAAAATGGGCAACGCGACGGTTTCGACCCTCTTCCCCATTCTCAGCGGTGAATTCATTTCCGACGTCGTCATCGAGAATCTCGTGCTCGATGGCAACAGACCGCTCAATGACAACCTGGACGGCAACTACGCTGGCTGCATTTTTCTTCAGGATTGCAACCGCATCACGATCCGCGGGGTGCAGGCGCGCAACTACAACGGCGACGGGATTAGTTGGCAGGTTTGCCATGATGTGTTGGTCGAGAATTGCGTTTCGGAATATCATGCCGGGCTCGGCCTCCACCCGGGTTCGGGTTCGCAGCGTCCAATTATTCGCAACTGTCGGCTGGAAGGAAACGATATAGGCATCTTCTTTTGCTGGGGCGTGAAATATGGTCTGGCGGAGAATAACCGGCTTATCGGCAACCGCGTTGGGGTCTCGATCGGCCACCGGGACACGGATAATCTCGTGGCTCGGAATGAGATTCTGCGCAGCTCGCAGGTGGGCGTGCTCTTTCGGCCCGAACGCGGCAAGGACTTCGCCGGCCATCGCAATCGCATCGAAAACAATCGCATCGTCGATAGTGGTTCAACCAACGGAGTGGCCATCGATGTCCAGGGCGCCACCGAAGCCGTGGTTTTGTCCGGGAACGAGATCCTGGAGACGCGGGAACCGGCCGGACGCATCGCGGTGCGCCTCGGCGCGGCATCGAAATCGATCCAGGTTCAGAACAATCAGATCACGGGCTTCGCGACCGCGGTGAAGCAACTCACGGAACCCGCTTCTCCCTGAAAGTTCTCGTCGGAATTTGGTAGCTCCACTTCTTCAGCACCGTTACGATTCTTACAGATCTTCCCTATGAATTCCTCAACGTTTTGTTGCCTGTTGACCGTCGCACTGGTTGCTGCGGAATCTCAAGCCGTGACCGCAGGCGCCTCCGCAGCCGATCGCCCGGGCAATAACTGGCTCCCCGCGGAGTCCCAATTCCGTAAAGTCATCCTGGACCAGGATCAGACGGTTGCCGGCAAATTGGAGGACACACTCAAGGATCCGATGGAGCTATCGGTGGCAAAAGATGGGCGCGTCCTATTCGTTGAACGGTCGGGAATCGTCAAAATGTGGTCGCCCGCCACGGGAAAATCCTCGGTCATCGCAACCCTGAAGGCTTTCACCGGACTCGAAGATGGGCTCTTGGGAGTCGCGCTGGATCCCAATTTCACCGAGAACGGTTGGGTCTACGTGAATTGCTCCCAGCCCGAGACCACGACCAATGAGTTCGGCAAGGCGGGAATTATCCGCGTCTCCCGGTATACTCTTAAAGGCAACGAACTCGATCTCGCGAGCGAAACTCCCATCCTCGACATTCCTACCCAGCGGGAACAGTGCTGTCACGTCGGAGGATCACTCGCCTTTGATGCGGACGGCAATTTGTACGTCTCGGTTGGCGATAACACCAATCCATTCGAATCGGACGGATTTTCACCGCACGACGATCGCCCGGGTCGTTCCCCTTGGGATGCGCAAAAGTCGGCCGCTAATCCAAACTCGCTCACGGGAAAAATCCTGCGGGTAAAGCCGCGAGCCAATGGCGGCTATGACATCCCTCGCGGCAATCTCTTTCCGCCCGGCACGGCAAGGACGCGTCCGGAGATTTATGTGATGGGCAATCGCAATCCCTTCCGCATCGCGATCGACCCGAAGACCGGGTATCTCTATTGGGGTGAAGTTGGACCCGATTCAGGATCTCCGGACCCCAAGCGCGGTGCGGCGGGATTTGATGAGATCAATCAAGCCCGGAAGGCCGGATATTTCGGCTGGCCGTACTTCGTAGCGGATAACAAGCCCTATGCCCGGATCGATTTTGTGGAGCGACAGAAGTGGGCGACAGCGAACGCGGCCTACGAGGCCGCCAAGAAGGCGGCGACCAACGGCGTCGCCAGCACCGTCCCGAAGCCGGCCGCCTGGCCGCCCGCGGATTTCGTCCCGGTTTTTTTCGATCCGCTCAAGCCGGTAAATCGGTCTGTCTACAATACCGGGATCCAGGACCTGCCTCCGGCTCAGCCCGCGTTCATCTATTACCCGCACTCCTTGTCCACCCGATTCCCGGAGGTCAATGGAGGGGGGGGGCGGACTGCGATGGCCGGACCGGTTTACTATTTTGATCCCAAGCTGAAGGCGGCGCACAAATTGCCGGAGGTGTTCGATCACACACTCTTCATCTACGAATGGTCCCGCAGCTGGATCATCGCGGTGAAACTCGACAAGAACGATCAGATTGCGAAAAATCCCGACGGCTCGCTCAAAATGAAGCGGTTTATGCCGGGGACTACATTCAAGCGTCCGATGGATCTCGAGCTCGGCGCGGACGGCTGTCTGTACGGCATCGAATTCGGGACCAACTGGGGGGACAATAAGGACAGCAAGCTGTACCGGATCGAATTCGATGGCAATTGAAGCGAAAGCTCCCGAAGCGCCTGTCCCGGCCGGCGCATCTCGCCGAGATGCGGGCAGGCGCCTCGAAGCCCAAACGATTCCGGTTGGTTAGAACTTATTCCTGCGGTACGCACCCATCGACGGTGCCCCTGGATTGACCTCAGGTCCGAAGTACCGAAGGCAGACCAGCGGCTCGGTTTCGCTCAAATTTTCGAACGTCACTCCCGCGTTCGCGCCGTCTTCGGTGCAAAAGTATTCGTCCTCAGTGAGTTCGTGGAAGCGGATGAGTTTTGGGCAATTCAAGGGTTGTCCGTTGATCGCGCCCGTTCCCTGCACGCAAATCAGCCCATACGCACCATTGTCCTTAACGGTACATTTTGTCCCGGGATCAACGGTCAGCTCCTTCGCGGTGAAGAGTTGCTGATCCTCGACCTTTCCATAGACAATCCAGCGGTCGACGAACCCTTCCTTGCGGGTATCCGCGACCGGCACGGGTTCCAGGTAGTGGTTGTCCTTGAAATTCTCGTCGGTATTACCGTCCCAATCGAGTTGATCCACGATAAAATCGAGGTCGCGATGCTTGGCCTTCGGCATGTCCTTCACGAGGAGATCCCACGGTACCATGCGGCCCTCCACCAAACTCTGGTACATGCCAAAGACATCGGAGCCCCATTGCGGCTCATAGGTACACAGCGAGCCCGGCGCATGCAAAATGCACGGCGGGATCAACCAACCCGTGCCCGGTTTGAGACGATACGCGCGACTCAGATCCAAGATGCCGTTGTCTCCCTTGTTCCAATCTTCGAGACATCGCCGCACTTGAGCTTTGGTGGTGCCGGGCTCGAGACCCATGAATGTGTACGGGAAATTATTACCCACGTTGTTATGCTGCGGCGGGAAGTAATAAGATTCCGGCTTGCCCTCCCGACCCACCAGTTTCGCCTGTTTCGCGTTCTGGTGCATGTGATGCGGAATTGGCCCCATGTTGTCGAAGAACTTCGAATACACTGGCCACTTGCCGTACTTCTTCCATATTTTCGAACCAATCAACGTGGCTCCGCAATCCGCGACGGCCTGCTGCAACGTGAAACGTGCGAGCCCGACCACACAGTAGCTCAACCCTTCGTCCGGGGTCCGGTTGTCGTTGGCCGCCGGAGTGGTCGAGGCGAACCAGCGTTCGTCAATCCCGCCCCGGTGCAACCCGTAGGCGTACAAGTCGTCCGGATGCAGTTTTAGACGTTTGCCAGGCTGGAGGAAGGATCGCGGCACCCAGCAAGGGGATAGACGGAGAAGTCCGCCCGTTTCGGCCAATGCGGCCTCGACGTGTCCTCGGGTGGAGCCTTTTACGGTTTTGAGAGCAGTCACGGTGTTCATGATTTCAGAGAAATGTCGCGAGAGGTTGTATCGGGTGGCCACGGGCCAGGGAAGCCTGGAGTGACGGGGATCGTTCTAAAGATCGTCTCCCAACTTGCCGCCCTGCGGCGATCCGGCCATTTTCTCAAGGGAAACCACTGATGGCCCGCTCCTCTAAAAACCGATCATCCTTTCGCCGTCGCCCCTCGCGTGACAAGGGGTGGATTGTGGTCGCTCTCGTCACACTGCTGGGGCTGGCCTGGCTGGGATGGAATCGCGGCTGGCTGCGGCCCGCGGCCCCCGTTTCCTTCCCGGTGCCTCCCCCACCAGTCTCGCTCACTCCACCCTCCCCCACCGTCGTCCGGTCCAATGTCGAAAGCCGCTCCATCCGCGTGGCGACCAATCTGGTCCGGGCGGTCGTTACCACAAATCTCGACGTCGCGGAGTCTACAACCAATCGAATTTCCCCGCTCGCATCGGTTCCGCCCGTCGCGCCGTTGCCGACAAACACGCTGCCACCGGTCCGCACCGCCGCTGCCCGGGCTGCAGGCCGCCCGGTGCGGTCCACTCTGGATGCACAGATTGCCCTCGGCCGGCGGGGGATTTCTTGCGGCTCGATTGACGGCTCGCTCGGCTCCCAAACCCGGGCGGCCCTGCGGGCATTCCAATCCGAACATGGGTTGGAGGTCACCGGCCAGTTGGATGAGGCCACCCGATCTCAACTCACCCTGGATGGAGAAACCTTGAATGTACTCGTCATCACGGCTTCGGATCTCGCCGGATTGCGACCCGTCCCGCCGACGTGGCTGGGGAAATCCGAAATGACGGAACTCGGATATTCGACGGTCCTGGAGTTGGTCGCCGAGAGGAGTCACTCCCATCCCGCCCTGGTCCGGCAGATGAATCCGGGCGTCGACTGGGGCGCTGTTCACGCGGGTCAGAGTATTCGCGTGCCGGATGTGGAATACCCGGTGCCGCGGGGAAAAGCGGCGAGAGTGCGGATCAGTCTGTCGCAAAAGACGCTTCGTGCCATCGACGCCCAGGGAAGCTTGCTCGCGCACTTTCCGTGCAGCATTGCGTCCCGGGTTGAAAAGCGGCCGGTGGGCGAACTTCACGTCGAAGTTGTGATCAAGGACCCAAACTATACGTTCAACCCGGAAATATTCCCGGAGTCTGCGGAAGCGCGGGCCTTGGACCGCAAGCTGGTGATACCGCGGGGACCGAATAATCCTGTGGGTGTGGCCTGGATCGGTCTTGACCGCCCCGGCTACGGCATTCACGGCACGCCTCGGCCGGAAGAAGTCGGTCGCACGGAAAGTCACGGCTGTTTTCGGTTGGCAAACTGGAACGCGGAATATCTTCGGCAGATCGTGACCGTTGGCACACCCGTGATGGTGGAAGAATAGGTGGCGCAAAGGAGGCGGCTAATCGCGCGCATCCGAAGGGGACAAGCGGTGGATGGAAAAAATAGAGCCGGGATGCTCGGTCGCGTTTCGTTCGGCTTTCGGATCGAAATTCGGTCCGCTGCGACAATTGCTTGCGGCTCCGTTTTGCGCCAACTTCCCGGAGTTCATCACTGATTTCATGACTCAACCCACCGACAAACAAGCCCGCTTAATGTGGTGGGCATTGGCCGCGCTTTCCATCGCGGCACTGGTAATCGTCGGTGCGGGCATTGTCTGGGGCCTTGGACAAATCCTCTCGCTCTTGTCCCCCGTGTTATGGCCGCTTGCGATTGCCGGAGTCGTCGCGTACCTGCTTGATCCCGTGGTGGACGTGCTTGAGCGGCGGAGAATTCCCCGGCAACGAGCCATTCTGCTCGTGTTTGCGATCGCCGCGGTCACGTTGTGCGGGTTCCTGGCAAGCGTTGTTCCTCACCTTGTCGGGGAAACGAGCGATTTCGTGCAAAAAGTACCCGTGCGGCTGCAGCACAAGATTGATGACTGGATCGCTCATCCGCCCAATTCCCTCCTCCGTTGGTTTCCCCAAACGCATTCTGTCAGTACGGCGCCGGTGGCGCCGGTGGAGCCGATCGAGGTCGCTGCCATCACCAACGCACTCCCATCGTCATCCCCATCCGCTGCGGATTCATGGTGGACTCAGGCCTTTGATCACGCCGCGTTGCGTTCGGCTTCAAGCTGGATGCTCAAGTTCCTTCCGAAGGTTGGCGAGTGGTTGGGTGGCAAGTTGACTCGCGTCGGCTCTGTGTTTGGAGTTTTCGCGGGTTTGGCGTTGATCCCCGTTTATGCCTTTTATTTTCTGGTCGAAAAACGGGGTATCAGCTCCAACTGGACCGACTATCTCCCCGTTCACAACTCCCGATTCAAGGACGAACTCGTGTTCATTCTCCGCTCCGTCAATGACTACCTGATCGTCTTTTTTCGCAGCCAGGTCTTGGTCGCGTTCTGTGACGGCGTTCTTTATACTGTGGGGTTCCTGGCCATTGGCCTGCCGTATGCATTGCTGCTGGGAGTGATGGCGGTCTTTCTGACCATGATTCCCTTCCTTGGAGCCATTGCCACCTGTGTCACCGCACTCTTGATCGCCGTTGTCCAGTTTGGAGACTGGCTACACCCGTTGCTGGTGCTGTTGGTGTTTTCCATCGTGCAGGCGATTGAAGGTCTGGTTATTTCGCCCAAGATCATGGGGGATCGTGTCGGATTGCATCCCCTCGCAATCATTATTGCCGTGATGGTTGGCACCACGCTCCTTGGGGGAATTCTGGGTGGGGTCCTCGCCATTCCCCTGGCTGCAGCTCTGCGGGTGTTGATGTTTCGCTATGTCTGGCGAAAACGGAGCGCGTGACCGGTTGGTATTCCTGAAACAAACGGGCGTGCGCGACTGCTGGGCATTGCGGGTTTCGCCATCCGGTCGCCCGCTCGCCGCCGGCGGCCTTTCGTCACATCACAAGCCGCTGGGATAATCCACGAAACTCCACGGGATGTGAAATCGGTGGCTCAATGCAGTGGCCAGTGATTTCACCCCAAACGTCTCGGTGGCGTAGTGCCCTCCGTAGAACACGTTCAATCCGAGATCTTCGGTGTTGCTTCGGCAAGCGTGCGGATGTGTTCCGATTCAATAGGGTAAGCCGCAGGGGACGGCAATCTGGCGGCGCAATCCCGGGTTCTACGCCGTGGCGGGATGCGGATAGTTCCAGGGCAGCCAGGCACTCGGTTGGGCTGCCACTGCTTCAGGATTTCGCGCCAGCGCCAGCAGGTACGCAAAGGGATTTGCCCCGTTGCGCTGACAGGTGTGGATCAAACTCATGAACAGATCCCCCACCTTCGCTCCGAGGACGGTTTTATAGCCCATCGAGTTCTTCCGGTGCAGGATCGCCATCTTCAGGGTTCTTTCGGCGACGTTATTGTCCAATGGAGCCCCGGGGACCCGCAAAAATAGCGTCAATGGCTCCCAGTGGTTCTGCATATATCGAATGGCTTGGCCCAGCCCAGAGTTTGGTTCGGTCCGTTTTTGCTCCAACAGGTCGGCCATCCAGCGTTGGAGCCCGGCCATCACGGGCTCACTATAGGTCTGATGATGAACCAACCGCTGGGTCGGACTCAGGCCGCGTTCCTTCGCCTCGGCGTCAATCCGGTAGATTTCGCCCAACTGCTCCAAGACATGGCGACATTCCGTCGGAAACGATTCGCGGACATCCAGGAACTCTCGCCTTCCATGGACCATGCAATTGGCCAGCACCGTTCGGAACTCCAGCGTGAAGTTTCGCGATAACGCATCGCACATCTGGATCGGCGGCTCCAGCCCGGCGGCCCGATGCCGAAGCACCTCGGACAGGTTTTCTCCGGCGTGCTTCCAGCCGGTGAAGAAGGTCACCACGCTTTGCCCACCCAATTCCCCCACCACCGCGGTGGTAAATGTCCCCGTTCGTTTCGGATCGATCCCTCCGCCACCCTTCGTGCGCAACTCCCGCACCCGCATCTTCGTATCATCCACATAGAGCACCGACGCCTGCGCCGCCTGCCGGATCAATTCCTGGAAAGCCGGTTCCGCCGCCTGTGCCACTGGCAACATCACCTCCCATTGCGTCGACTCCGGTAGTGGCACGCCGAGCGACTCCTGCAACCGTGCCAGCCGGTAATGCGGCAACCCGCAGCCAAAGCGCAACAAACCGACCGTCGTTCCCACGCTGGCATCGAACTTCTCCTGCCCGGCTTCCGGGGGCGGTGGCGCGGTGAACAACGCCCCGCACCCATCACACCGCAGCTTCTCCAATTCCCACACCGTTGCCGTCACCGGGGGCGAACCCCGCAGTTGCATCGCCACGCCGGGACGTTTTTGCCGGCGTAACTTGCCGCGCTGGCATTTTTCACATCGCTGAGCGGCTTTGAGTGTCGGATGACAAACCGGGATGCGCCGTGCACCGGCATACTGCACAACCCCGCGGCGACCATGCCCGGGGCGTTTCATCTTATCCTGGGCGGGCGGCGGTTGCGCCGGTGGGCACACCTTGCTCGTCTTCTCGGTCTTCGGACCAAACAACACGCGGCGCAATTTCGCCGTACTCTGCTGGTTCTGCTCCAGGGCCTCTCGGGCCTGGCGTAACAGCCGCTCCAGCGCTTCAATCCGCTGAAAATCCTCCACCGAGACAACAGCCTTCACCCGTTGGAGGAAGGCGTGTTGTTCCTCCGCCGAAGAGCTCAGGGCTTGGATTTGTTCGAGGAGACTCATGCCAGCAAGCGTTGGCGGAAGTCACTGCGCAACGGGTAGACCCACAGTTCCTTGATGGAGGTGTCCGGGTCGGAGGGTTTGGATTTGGTACCCCGTCCCAGGGAACGACCCAGGCAAATCCAGTTGGCCGCGCGGTAGCTGGTGCCCTGAAAACGTTCCGTGTCCACGAAACTCTCCAAGAGATGGACCGGGTGATGGTACAACTCCTGCCAGTCGGCACTGATCCGCCGGGCGATCCGCGCCAACAGGTGACTCGCTAGATGAGGCACTCTGGCCCAGGGCATTATCAGGTAGCGGGTGTTATAGGCGATGAGGTGCAGATTATGCCGGTAGGCTTCCTTGGGGGAACCGACGAACTGATCACGGAGATTTAACTTCAACGGTGCCGAGCTCCAGCCCAGGCAGGCAATGGGACGCTTTCCCGCCAAGATCAGATACTTGAGATGTTCGCCCACCGGCCGGCTATAGCCCAGGTAGTGGTGGCGCTTGAGCAGGTGTCCAAAGAGCGCTTCGCCTTCCGCGCGGCGGACCAGACGGATCTCCAAGGCCCCCAGCGAAACCAGGGATCCTTCGATCGGAGTCTCATCCACCGCCTCGACCTCCGCCACGCGGCGGTGGGCGATGGCATTGTTGAGCACTCCCCGGCGCGGAGCCGGCAGTTCGATATGCCCGGCTCGGTGCAACACCAACATCAAGCTGCGGCAGACCATGTCGCGGGGCTGCCCGTTGGGCTGAACCCAATTCCAAGCCTGACAGACTTTCACCGAAAGCCGGCGCCGGCTCAGGCCCGGGTTCTCCGCGATCAACTGGCGCAGGAAGTTCACTTCTTCCTGACGGATCTCACGGCCTCGAAAACTCAGCAACACCTCGCTCACGGCCGCTGAGTTTAGCGAGCGGCAGACGGAACGCTACTCAATTCGAAGATCCGGAAGGATTTTCTCCCGCGGAATTATGGCGCGCCAACCGCCGTGACCCGTCGCCACATGGGCGCCGCCTGGCTTTGCGCCGGATCGCCATTCCACAACAAGGTGCTCAATTGATGCGGGTCCAGCGGGAGCGCGGGGGACGAATCGCTTTTAGGCCACGCCCGAAAGAAGCCAGTCGATAGGCGTTTCTGACACAACCAAAAACCCTGGCCGTCATAGACCAGGCATTTGAGGGCTCGACGACTCCGACCACAGAACACAAAGAGCGTCCCGCTCAGCGGGTCGGCTTCAAGGACTTGCCGGCAGAGCGCCGCAAGTCCGTCGATGCCCTTACGAAAATCGACCGCCTCAACCGCCACCAGAATCCGCATCTGCGGAGTAATCTGGATCATGGCTTGGATCTCCAAAAGGACTCGGCCAAGGCCAGCCACAATGCTGGATCGTGTCCTGTCTCCAGTCGTAAGCGACGCTGCGGGCCGTCGAAAAGTTCCACCACGCCCCCGGTGCCAGAACGGGCGACTGTGGCATCGAGCTTTAGTTCGACAAAGGGTGTGGCAGGCGTCGTGGGTAGCCTCCCCTGGGCTACGGAGGTGGCCCGGACCCGCTGCTGAAGTTTATAGAAATCAATCCGCAGGGTGCGGGCCACGAGGCTGACGCCTTTGGAACCGGCCAAGTGGGCGGCCGCATCCCAAAGAGGATCAGGCAGACGGGATCGTCCGGACTGGAGCTGCCGCCAGGAGTCGAGATGGTGTTGGAGATCGTTCAGATCGCTGGATGAGAAGGTCGGCGATTTCATTGCTGCCGCTCATCCTGCCCCGCACCTCACCAGTCACGCACGCACACTTGCCGAAGCAACACATTCAATTTGAGCGAGGGGGATTCATCCGATCCGTTTGCCGACCCATACGGCCATATTCATGGCCGTCGATTCACATTGAACAAACCCGGACTTTACATCGTGGGCATTCAGCTCGTGGACACTTCCAACAACGGCCCCAACGGCGGTCCGGTGCAGAGTCCGTCCGAAATTATACATTTGTATCTGCAGGCCGGATTGTACCTCAGCGATTTTTCCCTCAGCAACAAAGGGGCCGCCGGCCGGTTCGGCCTGCCGGGATTCACGGACTATGTGTTTGAATCGAGCCCTACCGTCTCTGGAACAAATTGGACGGTGGTCGCCAACATCATCGGAACTTCCCACAGCGAACTACGCTGGCTCGTGGATACCAACGCGACGGTGCCAACCCGCTTCTATCGCATCCGCAATACAACAGATTGAGTTTTGAAGCACGACCAAGAATACCAGGATAGCCAAAATGTTCCCCAATTCCAATAAAACGAAACAATAAAACGAAATGAAAAACGAAATGAAAAACGAAATGAAAACGTCAGGAGCTACGATCGCCTTGAGCGGCGTTCGAACTCTTGTTGGAGGTCTGATGATTGCCGCAGCTTGCTTTGTGGCCGGCAATTTCGCCCAAGCGCATGTCAGCTATTCCGGCCGCGACTTCGGCTCCTACAGCGGATTGTCGCTCGGTTCGAAGACGATCACCAATCAAGCGGTCACCGGCAACTATGGCTGGGCCGACGCCGCGGATGGCATTCTAGGTGACAGCCACCGGGGCCGTGCCTTCCGGCTCCACCTGGACAATGCCGCATTGGTCAGCCTGACGGTCTCAGCCAATCCGAGCGCGACCACGAATTCGCTCGGCGGGCTTATTCCGGCATTCTCCATCTATTCGGGCTTGGCGGCTCTGGCCCCACTCCCACCTTCGCAAACGACCAATGCTGCCAGCCCCGATCATGACGTCGGCGTTGCTTCCGAAGCGTGGCGGACTTGGTGGGTTCAACAGAATGTAGATCCGACGGCCACAGACCCTGGTTCGACGGATGGAAGCTGGAATGCGTTGGGGGACTGGAAAATCGGTGGCGATGGCGACCTCCCGGGTGATTTTACCCAATTGAGCAGTTTTATCTACAAAGGCTCGGCGGCGGACACCAACCATGCCGGCACCGTGACGGGCAGCTTCGTGCTCCCGCCGGGTGACTACACCATTTTCATTGGCGGTAATGACATCGCGAACAAGACCGCCGGCACGGCGCACTCGCCCCATGGGATTTCAGCGACTTTGTCTGTAACTCCGACGCCGGTCCTCAGTATTGCGCCGAAAGTGTTTGTCGCGTGGCCCTCCGGCACCAGTGCCAATTGGGTGCTAGAGTCCGCATCAACCCTCAATGCCACCCATTGGACGACCGTGACCAACACTCCTGTTACAGTGGATGGACAACCCGGCGTCGTTCTTGATAGCCGTGCGGCTCAGCAATATTTCCGCTGGAGCTTCGCCCCCTGAGGCGACGGGGAAGGATTGATGTTCGAGGTTGATAGCATCGCCGCGCACTCCGGTCACCGACCCATGAAGTCGGGACCGGTTGTGTGCCGTGCCTACATTCCGATCGAATTGCTGGCGGGCATCCCAATCCAAGGGGCCTCTGCACAACGTGATTTATGAATATTCAGCCACAGACCCTTGTCCGGATGCCGCTTCTCGCACTGATTGGCTTGGTAGCATGGGTGCTCCCATGCCTGGCGGACACTCATATCTACGCGGGCGCATCGGGCACGAACCAAGACGACAAAGCGTACTTCAGCAACGGCATCCTCTTTGATGCCAATCAGGGCAGTTACTCCTTCCCGCAGATTCTAAGGACCAACGGGCTGAACGCAGGTTATTACCGGGGCGACGTGCTGTCGTTTTCCTCGATCGCGGGAACGATTCCCAACGGTGGCCCGATTCCGGGTCATGCCGCATTTGGATCTCGGCTTGCGGTCCAAGTGGTTAGCGTCGAGGGACCGCCTGGTGGCAGCTTCGCCTTTTGGGAGGGGGACGGAGAGAGTGACTTGGGAGTAATTACGTTCCGCGTGCCGGTCGGCACGAAAAACGGAACGAATTACCTGATTATCAGTGAGAACAACGGCGAGCCTGGCACCGATCCCTACGGCCACATCCACGGCCGAGAGTTTACAGCGAGCGCGCCGGGGACTTACACTGTGGGGTTCCGCGTCATTGACATTTCCACCAACGGGGTCGGCGGTGGGCCGATCCAAGCACCGTCTGATTTATTGCCGGTTAGGTTTCAAGCTGGCTTGCGGATCGAGACCATTCAAACCTCCAGCAACCGGGTGACCGTCTCCTTTCGCAGTCCGACCGCAATCAGCAATGTACTGGAGGCCACCCGTTCCATTGAGTCGGGAACATGGAAGCCTGTGGCCGGACCCGTGCGTGGAAACAACAAACTCCAGTTTCTCGTGGAAACCAACACTCCGGGTGGGAATCGTTATTACCGGCTCCGCCTCCTCAACAATTTGCCCTGACGCGGACACGGTGCCCCCACGTCAATGGACCGGAATCGTAAAAAGTTGGAATAAGAGGCAAACAGGTTCGAACATGAATCACATTCACGATTCCGGGCTTGACCCCTTCCTGACCATTTCCTGACGCCGCTCGTCCAACTACGTGCCCAATTCCGCCGTCGCGTCTCGGGCACCGTGCAGGATCCGGACGATTTCGACTGGTTCCGTGGCAGGATCGTAAATCCTCAAACCCAGGCTTGAGCGCAACGTTCATTAACCCGCTGTGCGGTGCGGTGGCCAGTGTGTCAAACCAGTCAATGGGATTTGGCGAACGTCTCACTTCTTACTTAGTCGATGTTGCTCATGCTTGCGACGGGTCGGAGTCCAAGCTGGGCTGCGGTGCATGGGGATAGTCGACCGGCTGATAACGAATCCCCAGTTCGGGAGTCATCAGCTTCTCGTACTTCAGAAATCGCGACGTCAGGGCTCGATCAAGAATGCCGCTACTCAACAATGTGCGCTCGACAGGGTAGCTGGATCGCCCCGTGTGAATCATC
>CAMDJH010000003.1 GCA_945900455.1 Akkermansia muciniphila | reverse complement strand
TCTCCGAAGGCTTGGCATCGGACCAAAAACCCGTTTTGCTTGGCTCATGCAAGCCTGTCGTTTCCTTTCTGGAATTCTCGCGTTATTCACCGTCACGACGGCCCTGGCCGCCGATGCCACAAACGAAGTGAGCGCCTTCGCTGATCCCGCATTGGAATCGGCAGTGCGTCAGCAGGTCTTCGCCAAGCGCGAGACCAGGAAACCAATCACTGCCGCGGATGTGGCTAACATTTCCACCGTCCAAGGCAATTTGAAGGGAATCACGAACCTGGCCGGCCTCGAGCATTGCAAGGCTCTGGCCTCATTGGATCTCGCCGGGAACAAAATCACGGACCTCTCACCACTCACCGGCCTCCGTCAGCTCCAATACCTCAATTTGCAATCGAACCTCGTCGCAGACGTGAGGCCGCTAGGGACGATCCCGGCCCTGCAATACATCGAGCTTTCCGGGAACCGGGTCGCCGATGCGCAGCCTCTCGCCGCCTGTACCAACCTGGCATCGCTTTACCTCTCGGACAATAGGTTGACCTCGCTCAACGGGCTTACGGCATTGCCACGTCTCGTCTCCCTGTATCTCGACGGTAATCGCCTCAAGTGCATCGCCGGACTCGAGAGTCTTCGCAATCTTTCCAGCGTCTCACTATCTCGAAATCGAATCTCCGACGTTGACCCGCTGGCGGGGCTGCGTGCCCCGAGTTTCTTTCTACTCGAGAACAACCAGATCAAAGACTTGTGGCCGATTCTCAAGGCATGCATGGATGACGCCCGGGGACCGAATAATTTCGCTCCGTTCCTGAACCTTTATCTGAAGGGCAACCCGCTTGAGAAATCGGGTGAAGAACAGCTGGAAGAGCTCAAGAAGCTTGGCGTCCGCGTTAATCGGTGACCTGCGAATCGCATGCTCAAGCATCAGCTCATTCATCCTCAGATCAATGCACTGCTCGGCCGCGCCGGACATCACTCGCGGGTTTTGATCGCAGACGGGAATTATCCCGCCTGGAGCAAAAAGGGGCCGAATGCCGAGCTGGTCAGTTTGAATCTTTCCCCCGGTATCCCGACAGTCGCCCAGGTTTTGAGAGCCGTACTCAGTGCGGTCCCGATCGAGCAAGTAAACGTCATGGGAATTCCCTCCGATGATCCGTACGCGCGGCAGGGAGAACCCCCGGTGTGGAATGAGTTCCGGCGGATCGTTCAGGACGCAGGCATCTCGCTAGCATTGGAGCCCATCTTAAAATGGGATTTCTATAAGCAGGTGGAGTCTTCAGATCACGTCCTCACCATCCAGACGGGGGATCAGTCTCTGTGGGCGAATGTCTTACTTACACTAGGCTGCCGGACGGCCGTGTAGCTTCCGCTCTTCCTCAACGGGGCTAGTCTCCAGCGATTGGGCAATGGAAGTCATATGAAGTTGCGCTGCCCCGGGATGGCTTTGGAAATATCTATTCCACCTCGGAAAGGATATTCCAAGTAGTGCCCCTTACGCGGAGCTCAGGGAATGCTTGACGTTGCTTAGCACTTCCGCGCTCTCGGCGTCGAGCGCAGCCATGGGAGTCAGGGGATGAATGGGACGGGTGAGACTCATCGTTTTGGGGGTTGATTGCGGTGGGCGAGACGCGCCTTGAACATCCGCTCCCGGAGGCCTCCCTGTTCCAGAAAATCCTTCTCCAAACGGCGGAGTTGCTGATCGAGCAGGTAATTCGTCTGGTGAATCAGGCAGATCGCAATGTTGGCGATCACCTCCGGCGGGCGGGTCTCGAGAAACTCCCGGTAAAGCTCAAAAGTATGCGGTGTCTTGCGACCCAGCCGTCGGACGAACTGGGCCTCCTTGGAATCTTTGTCCCAAATTGCGTGGTCGCGCACGCGCAGGTAGTCGCGTCGGCGAGCAGTTCCTCGAGGCTGGCGCGGCCCACGTTCGTGAGCCTGATTTCGGTTTCCTTGGAAGTTTGCGCGGCTTTGCTTCCTTCCAAGATGTTTTGTTTGCCGGAGCGGGCCGACTGGATCATCTGGTCAACCGTCCTGTCGCCTTTGGCGAGATACTTGTGCGCGAAGCGGAAGCTGAGATCATAGACGACCTCGGCCTTTTGGTAGGAGAGGAGCGTCTGGTAATCCCCACGCGGGGGGAGGATGGGATGGGAATTGGGGGAGGAATGGGAAGTAGGGGAATTATGATTCCCATCATTCCCATTCTTCGCACTTCTCTCATTCTTACTCATGGAAGTTCCCGAATGTTGCCCAGCACTTCGGCGCTCTCGGCGTCCAGCGCTGCGATTTCGTCCATGATGGCCTCGGGGGTGCGGTGCGCTGGAAAATGGTGGGCGGTGAGGGACTCGAACCCCCGACCAAATGCGTGTAAGGCATCTGCGCTAGCCACTGCGCCAACCGCCCAAACCGATGTTTTGATAACAGTCTGGCAACGCTCCCACAAGCGATCAATTTGATGACCGCAGGCGGGCCGTGCATCCCGAAGTTGTTGGAGAAGGTAGCGGACGCCGCGCTGCGGCGTCCCCGAGCCGTTCAGGCGCGGCACGAACCGCGCTGCGGCCCTGTCCGCCCGCTGTACGCGGGCGGGGTTGTCGCAGCACGACAACCTCTACCAACAACTTCGGGAAGCCAGGCGCAAAGACAGTCGCTTGACATAACGGTGTTCTTGGTGTCCCTTGTGTCCTGCAATGAAGCTAATGTCGCTCCAACGGATTACGAGCAAGCGCTGCCAAAGCGGCGGCTGTGCCGTATTTTCCGTTTCCTGGCATCCGGCTAGGTCCTCGGGCGCGGGCGACGTGGAGGTTCACTTCTAAAATCGATTTTCCAGTTTGTTTTTGAAGAACCCACGGCAGCCCAAGGCTCCGTGGGTTCTTCGATTTTCAGACGGAGAGAAAAGACCCCGGGAGCTCAAGACACTCAATGCAATGCACTAACCGTAACAAAAATGGCACCGACCACCGGGGCCAGAACGTTCTAGATTACAGTATGAGAATTAAGACAAAAAATGAAACAAGCTCCGCGGCGGAACGATTCGCCACGATGACCGAACCGGCGGCACCGTTCACAGAAGTTGGCGTCACCGACCTCGAACAATTGAAGCGACGTTTGCTTCAGGAGGTTCTCAAGACGGTGGTTAATTCCGCCCTCTCGACGCCCCTGCGGCGTGCCGCCAATGAGGCCGCAGCACTCGCCTGGCTCGAATCCGAACCGATACTCGTCTTTCCTACCCTCTTTGAGGAGAAGGCACGGGTCGCACGGCAGCAGGCACACAAGCAACAGCTGGTCCGGGCTCGCTCGGCCAGCATGGTCGCGGAGGCCGCATGAATCGCCCCAGACCGGGAATGCGGATGCAGCGGTTGACGGTGGCGCGAGTCGAGACGTGAGCGCCGGACGGCAGTAGCCGTCCCGTTGTTCCTGTCTCGGCTTGTTCCAAGAAGGGCCGAATGCTTTGTGGGGAAAAAAATCCAGGCCGGGCAGGAACTGCCCGGCCTGGTATCTTTTTGAGGCTCAATAGACGCCTTCGACGATACTCTTCTCCATGGCACCAAATGGACGAACCTCGGCAACACCGTCCCAGGCATACGGAGCCCGCGGTTCGCGGCGGATCGCTTCATCCCGTTCCATAAACCGGGGCATGAAAAACTCCTTGGTAAGCGTGGTGAGCTCGACCCGACCCCATTCGCCGTAGCCACGAGTGACGGTGGTATTGTTTGGGTCCACGACACGGAGGATGGCTCTCGGCTGCGGGGCGTAGTAGGTGATCGAGAATTGGTCCGCAGGGAGCAGTGGGACGCTGGCAGCGAGGCCCATCAACGTGTTTCCGTAGGTCGGATAAAAACCGATGCGGCCTTCGAGGACTTCCTCGACTATGAAACGCACATATTGCGGCGCCATGGTGGTGCCGCCGCAGAAAACTCCCCGAATTCCGGATTCATACAGGTTGACCTTTTCGGCGAGCGCCTCCAGAAGCTTCGGAGTGGTAAAAAGCCCGCTGACCTTGCGGTGTTTTAAGATCGTCGCCGCCTGATCCACCACGTGATCCATATAGGCCTTGGCCTGATCAAACTGTTTCCGGGTGATCACTTTTTTCACCCAGCGCGGATCGAGGTCGATGAAGTAGCAGCAACTGCCCCGGACATTGGCCAGGTGTTCAATGGCCAACCGCAGGCGACGGGGACCGGTCGGGCCCATCATCAACCAGAAATGATTCCGAGGGAAATGGGCGTCTGCAATCTTCTCACTAAACTCCGAATAGTCGACCTTGTAGTCGTTCCATCCGATCCGCTGTTTTGGCATGCCCGTCGTCCCTCCCGTTTCAAAAATGTTGAAGGGCTTGCCTTTGAAGGCGGCGGGCACCCAAACCTCGGGTTGGAGATCGCGGAGCCATTCGTCCTGGAAATGGGGAAACTTGTTCAAGTCGTCGACGGATCGGACTTCCTTCCGGGGATCGAAGTTCCTTTTCGCCCAGTCGAGCCAGAACGGCGATCCGGTCTCCGGGCTGAAATGCCAGTCGAGAATCTCGACCAGGTGTTGGTTTAGTTGGTTCCGCGCCGTTTGAACGGCGTCCGGTGTCATTGCAGTACTCATGATCAGGGCTGGAGGGAATGGGATCTAGTTCTTGATTTGCACGCCGTCCGCCTTGTCGGACAGCACCGGAGTGGCATTGGCCCCCACGGAAAAAAGATGATTCTGGCTCATGAGATACAGGGTCCCATTGGCCACAATCGGAGTTCCATAAACAGGGGATCCGAGGTTGGTCTCGCTAATGACCTTGAGTTTCTTGTCCGCCTTGAGCACCACAACGTCGCCGTCTTCGTCTCCAACATAAACCTTGCCGTCGGCGACCAATGTGGAGCCCCACATATGCGCTTTCATGTCGTATATCCAGTGCAAGGTGCCTTTTGCCGCATCCAGGCAGTGAATGAAGCCACTGTAGTCCGCCAGGAAAAGGAGCCCGGTGTCGGGATCGATCGAAACCGTGGAGATGCTTCGTTTCACCCCCTTGTAATCCCAGATAACCCCCGTCTTTGTGATATCGCCGGTCTGGGTCGAATCCAGGCAGACGAGGCGACCAACGCCCTCGCCGTGTTCAGGGTCTTGGCCGGTCGCAACATAGATCCGGTCCTGGTAGAAAACCGGGGTTGAATTGATTTCACTCGGCCCTTCGGGCTCCGGGTATTTGATGGGCTTGCCCGCCTTAGTCTTATACTCGGGCGGATTCAAATCGGCCCACCAGACCTTGCGGAGATAATTGTTTTCCGGGTCCTCCTCCCGCTTCAGTTCGGCCCCGGGTAGAACGGGGACGATCGGGGATCCGTCGCCTTTGGCGGGTTTTGCCGCCAACGCATAGCAGACGCCGTCACCACCGCCGAAGAAAATCTGCCATTTTCCTTTCACTTTGCCGGCGGAAGGGGAGGTCCATTGCCCGTGGAAAATCCGCGGGCCGATTCCGGCATCGTCTTCTCCGAGAAGTTTGCCTGTCTTCGGATCGAGCGCGATGAAGGAGGGACTGGTCGGCGACGGAATATTGACATGGGTCCAGTCCTGGCCATTCGAGGTGCAGATGTAGAGGATTCCGTCGACAAGGATTACCGAGCAATTCGAAGCGTTGTGCGGGAATACGCCGAGTTCAAACATCATGTCGTAGCGCCAGATGATATCGGCGTCCCTTTTGCCAAGTTCCACGGGGGGTTTGCCAGTGTCGAGGACGGCGTACTTGGCCTCGTCCTGATATTCGCCGTCATTGCCGTTGGCGAGGCCTTCCGTGTCCAGGCACAGCACTTCGCATCGACTGGTCACGATCCAGAGACGGTTTCCGATGACGAGGGGGGATGCGAGCAACCCGAGGCTTTCCCAGTCGTTCACCTTGCCGGATTTCAACTTGGGGACCACGAGTTGCCAGAGAAATGCCCCCGTCTTTTCATCGAAGCAATACAAGACACTGCGGTCCCCGGAGTGGCGCTTGTCGCGGGGGGATTCATTGTTGGTGCCGACGTACACCTTGCCGTTGCTCACTACGGGATTGCCGTAACTTTGGGAGCCGAGCTTTACGGCCCATTTCACATTCTTGGTGGTCTTGAGGTCAATCTCCTCGCTACCCGCCTTGACTTTACCGGGGTTGAAGGTGTCCGGCAGACCTTTGGCCGGAGCGTACATGTTTCGGCCTAGATCATTGCCACCCCATTGAGGCCAGTCTTCGGCATGGGCGAGCAGCGCGGCAGTGAGGAGAGCGGGAGTCAGAAGCGACAGTTTCATTGGATCTGCAAAGCGGTAGTCCGGTGTGAATTTGAGTTCGAGAAAAATTAGTTGGCGGATACGACTATATTATCGATGGCCACCCGCATTTCCTGCGGGGCAAAACCGAATAGCCCCGGAGAGCCTTCCCGGTGGGCCGTCTTATGAGGAACCTCCAGGGTCCACGCGTCCGGCTCCGGATCGCCTCGCTTCCAAGCCTTGGCCCGGACCGTTCCCGAGCCGTCGTCGGCGAGGTCCACGCGTGCCTTGATCCGATACCACGTTTCGGGAAGCCATTTAAAGGATGCAGCCACCTTGAGACGTTCCTGGTTCGAATTGATTTCGAGTTGTTGGGCATTGCCTTTGAGGAGGATGAGGTAGCGTTGGTTGATGACCCCCACTTCACTCATCTTGCGCTTTGTGCCTTCGCTCAGGACATCGGCTTCGATCGTATAGTTCTTCATCGAATAATGGCCAAAGAATACCTGGCCGCGCTGAAACAGTTTGTTGTCGATGGTTTTTACGAGCGCCTGGTTGGTGCCGGAGTCCGGGTCCTTCTGGCGGACTTCGAAGCGGAATCGGGCCGAATTCCACGAAAGGGGTGGATAGGCAAACGCCGTTGGCATTTCCACGGAGTTCGTGGTCTTGTTCGTAATGGCATAGTTTTGGAAATCAAATTTCAACGGGAGATCCGGCAGCACCCGGCCTTTGATATATCCCGTCAACGTCGACCCGTCGGGTCCAGCCAGACTGCATTTGAACTGACCGGCGCTCGGCGTTGAGCCTTGGTCCGCCACCAGCCGGCCGTCGGAGTCAAAACTGCCCCGTAACGTGGCCCGCACGAGTGCGGTCGGCGGGATGAAGGACTCCCAATGCAGGGCTTTTGGATCCAGATTTTCTGAAACCGTGAAACCATTGGCATCGAGCGATCGGATCCGGAACGACTGGGCAACGCCCGGCTTGAGAAGCACTTCATAGGGAATTGCCTGGAGAAGGCGGGCCAGACCGGGCGTTGGCCACGCAACCGGGGGTGGCGTCGCCGCCAGTCCCGCGTTCCGGCCACCGCGCCCGAACGCATACAGCTTCTTATCGGTCTGCACATATAACTTTCCGTTGTACCCGATGGGAGAACCGTAGCAGCGTCCAATTAATTGGGTTCGGCTCAATTCCTCCACTCCGTCGCGACTGGGGCGCAGGACAATGAGGTCGCCATTTGCGACGCTGTCCCCGTCCGAGCTGGCAGCACCCTTGGCATCCTTCATCGTCACATACATCGCGACATACAGAAGGCCGTCCGCATAGAACGGCGTGCTTTGGCGCTGTTCAATGCCGATTTTCTTCTTCCACAACACCTTGCCATCCCGCGCGTCTACCGCGCAGAGATCGCCGGTCCCGTTCACCTCATAGATCGTATCCCCGACGAGGACCGGCGAACTCGCGAGCGAGCCGATCCCGTTCCGCCAAACCTCGAGGTCCCTGGGGCCGAAGACGTGAGGCGTCAGACTGTTGGTCGGCTTGACGGTATCCGGTGCGGGGATCCGGAAGGCGGCCATGCGTCCGATTTCGGTCGAGTCCAGGTTTTCGGATTCGTGTAAGGCAATCAGATGGTCGCCGTGACGAACAAGCCCGGCGTTGATGCCGCCTTTGGCACCGGCCTTGGCGAAGGGAAAGCGCCACAGCGGCTCGCCGGTGCGGGCATTGATCGCCAGAATCGAACTGTCTCCCCCGGCGCTATACAGCACGCGTTTTCCATTCCAAAAATCCAGCCATGGCTGGGAGAAGGTGTTGTCCTGCGGACGGTCGCCGGGGGCGGAGCTCCAGACGAGTTCACCGGTTCGTTTGTCGAAGGCGTAGAATCGGTCGCCGGCCGCACCGTGTGCGCCCCAGGCACTGGTGATGCCACGGAGGATGACCAGTTCCCGATCGATGACGGGCGTCGCGGTCCGCGAGTTCGGAAAGGTCAGGCGCCCAAATTCCTCCATCATCGACCGCTTCCACAAGAGCGTGCCGGTTGGGGAGAAACACATCACGAGCCCCTGCGTGTGCTGGACATAAATATTGCCAGTTTCCAGGTCGATGCTGGGAGACGAGGTGGCGTAACGGAGGTAAATTGTGTCACTCAGAAAATCGTTCTCAGCGTGGTTCCAGAGGAGTTGACCCGTTTCGGCATCGAAGCATGCGGTCACCTCGCGAAGATCCGATCCCTCGCCGAGATAGCCGTTGATGTACAGACGCCCGTCCGCAACGACGGCACTACTCTGGCCTGGAAAATCGGCGGTCCAGAGAGTTTCGCGCCCCTCGATGCGGCTCGGCAGACCTTTTTCGGTGGAAACCGACGTGCCGAGCGGCCCGCGCCACGTGAGCCAACCATCCGCGGAAAAGGCGGGGTGAAGGGATGCGGCGGCGAGGAACAGAGCCGTCACGGCGGGGATGGCGAGCGAGCGTTTCATGGTTGGCGGAAGAGACAATAACGGCACTGCCTGACAGTGCCAAGTCGGGGCACCGCAAGGCGGCGACGAACGATCGGAACATGCCGGTGGCGGGAGCGGCGTGCAAACGAAAATGGTACGGGTGCGTATCAGTTTTCAGAAAAAGTGACAGGCTTAATATTTGTCACTCAATTGAACCTGTCACTTTTTCGCGATTTGGAGTGCGCCGGCAGAGCTCTTAGCGACGACGGCGCTTTCGATCTGCCGCCCGGCGTGAATACTCACGCAAATCGGTGTCGCGCTTCAAGACCCTCCGGATTAGTGGGACGTGATTCGAGACTGGCGACCTGAAAGATTGAACTCCTGACTACTGATCCCTGACTACTGATCACTGATTACTGATCACTGATTACTGACTACTGACTACTGCCCCCTCCTCCCCCCGTTCCCTACGGCACCACCTGGACGACGCGGAATCGGTCCGAGTGCGAGCGGAACACCACGGGGAAGCGCGCCGGAGGTGTGTAGATCTCGGGCCCCTTGGTACAGACCAATACATAGTCCGCCTTAATCCCGCCCTGCGCGGAGTAGGGCACGGGACTTGTGCGATAGGTTGGGTGGAAATAATCCACGAGCAGAGGGCGACCGAGCCAGGCATGAAAATGTTCGATTGGGAGCCTGAAGTCGATCGCCACAGGCGCCTCCGAGGGTGTGTTATTGCGAGTCCAATCCGCGGCTTCCTTCAGTTCGGACAGCGGCAGCAGTTCCTCCATGTAGAGGCGATCTTTGCGGATTTTTTGTGCATTTGCGAGGAAGAGGCCGACGAATAGGGCGAGGGCTCCCAGGGTGACCCGCGATTCCCAGGAGGCGGGGCGTTGGGTTGTTTGCCAGCCGCGCCAAGCCCACGCGAAAGCCGGGGTCAGGAACAAGTAGAAGTAGCGGTGAAAATGTTCGGGACCGAACGGAACCACCACGACTTGGAGCGTGTACACCCCGGCGATGATAGCGAGTGCGCGGTCGAGGTCGGTGGTGCCAGTTCGCCAGCCTTTCCAAACGAGGCGCGCGAAGAGCCAGAAGGCCGTCATGGTTAAGAGTCCCGCCAGGAACCCGGCGGCCGCATTTTTTTCACCGATCCGCTCTGGAAGCCGGGCGATTGATCCGCAAATCATATCCCAGAACGGTTGACCGCGAACACACGAGCCAATGTTCTTGAGAACTTGCAGGACGTAGCCGCCCCAGCCGCCCAGGTCGCGGATGAATTCGGGCCAGATGGCAAGATATCCAGGGCTCCCCGCTGATAACGCGCGCCAGGTGAAAAACGCGATGCCGGTCGGCAGGCCGATCGCCAGCAGCGGGACAAATCGTCGCTGCCGAACCTGCCAGAGAGCGACCAAGCCAGTTCCGGCAATGAGGCCGACCGCGGCCGTCCGCCACCCATAAGCGAGCGCCAGGGCGAACCCGGTCAGCCACCAGGGGATGTCGCGGTTTTTCCAAGGGCGCAGCCATACGCACGCGATCGCGATGCCGAGCCCGCAGAATCCGATGTCGGACGAGAGCCAGAAGATAAAATTCGACCATTTCGCGGAAGCGCCCCAGGTGAGCATTGCGGCGGCGGCGACCATGGGCGGGACGGATTGCTTTCGAAGATAGTAGAAGCCGCAGCCGAGGGATCCGACGGCGAGGACAATCATGCTGGCATTGAGCCAGGGGACGTTGTCGGGGAAATTGGGGTTGAGCTTCCACCACAGGGCCATCCAGGCGGACTGCACCGGAGGGTAGAGGCCGATTCGGGGAGTTCCGTAGTGAGCGCCAAAGTTGTATCCGTGGCCTTCCGCCAGCGAGCGGGCTCCGGCGATGTAGAGAGTGGTGTCCGACCAATAGCCAAAATGCTGCCATTGGATGATCCAGTAATAGCCGGTGGCCACCGCCAGCAGGCCGATGAACCAAAGCGCATCCCGTTTCCTGGAGAGTGTGTGCTGCGGGATGGCGGTTGAGTCCACAGAGGATTGGGAGGTGGGCCTTACGCCGCGCCTAGACACTGCGACAGGCCGCGGCGATCCGCTGGATCTGGTCCTCGGTGATTTCTGGGAAAATCGGCAACGAAACGATCCGAGGTGTCAGTGCTTCCGCGACGGGGAACGATCCTCGGGCGTAGCCCAAATCCCGGAACGCCTCGTGAAGATGCACCGGAGAAGGATAATGGACACCATGCGAGGCGCCGGCGGCATCGAGTGCCGACTGCACTGCGGGCCGGTGGTCGGTTTCGATGACATACAAGTGCCACACGTGCTTGGCATAGGTCGCGGTCGCGGGCGCTTGAATCTTGGAGTTGCGGAGCAGTTCCCCGTATCGGGCGGCCGCCTTGCGTCGACTCTCATTCCATGATTCGAGGTGGCGCAATTTTACGCGGAGAATCGCCGCCTGCATCGTATCGAGCCGACTATTAAAGCCCTTCAACGGGTGAACATTTTTCGGCTGCTGACCGTAGTTGCGCAAGATCCGAAGACGGCTGGCGAGATCCTCGCGTTGTGTCGTGATGCCGCCGGCGTCACCGTAGGCACCGAGATTCTTGCCTGGGTAAAAGCTGAAACAACCGATGTCGCCCAAGGTGCCGCATCGGCGGCCTTTGTATTCTGCGCCGTGCGCCTGAGCGGCATCCTCCACGACGGAAAGTTTGTGCTTTCGGGCCAGCTCAAGCAGCGGATCCATATCCGCGGGTTGACCGTAGAGATGAACCGGCAGTAACGCCTTCGTTCGAGAGGTGATCGCCCGGGCGGTGGCCTCCGGATCCATCGTGTAATGGCAGGGATCGACATCGACGAGGACCGGTTTTGCGCCAGACTGCCAGACGGCGAGGGCGGTGGCGATGAACGTGTGAGTCGGCAGGATGACCTCGTCTCCGGGGCCGATTCCGAGTACGCGCAGGGCGAGTTGCAAGGCATCGAGACCATCGCTGACTCCGATGCAATGCTCCGCCTGACAGAATTCCGCGAACTCTCGTTCAAAGGCGGCAACGTCTTCGCCGAGGATAAAATCCCCACGGCCCATGACCGCGGTTACGGCCGCGTCCATCTCGGGTTTGAGCGCCCGATACTGTTGACCCAGATCGACAAAAGGTATTTTTGCAGCCGACATGAGGGCGGACTTTGGCGGGCGACGCGCAAAACTCGATAAAAATATTGAGCTTCTTCGCGAGAGGGGTGTGAGGCAGAAGGCCGCACGAATTCTAGAATGCCCCGCATTACCCCTGTAAACAGGTAGAGATGGGCAACAAATTGCTGTCAGGGCCAAAGCTCATCTCATGGGGTGAACCGAGCGGCTTCAGCCGTGAATTCGGTTGATTCCCTTCGGTGCAGGCTTCGGAAAGTTCCAACTGCTCCAACGACAGCGTGTCGGCGATGCGCACGACTTTGGCACGGCTGGAATCGCGCAGGCCCAGAGAAGCCAGCACATGGGTAATCGCTTCCCGATCCGTGTCGAAATGCATCGGAATCTTGGCGGATTGCACCGTCAATGACGTCAGTGCATTGATGAAGGTCACCTGCGGATTCATGGCGCGGACCAGGCGTGTCGTGGTCACGTCTGCCATGCCGATTCCGATCGCGTTTCCGTGGCTTTCTGGCGTGATGTCACGCACAAAAAGCCGGCGAATGAGAGGTTTCCGGTGGCTGGTTTTCCCCAAAACCGACTCATAGCCATGCACTCCGCGTCCGATGATGTTTGGGTCCATCCCGGCACCGCTAATATTCTTCCCCAGACGATCCACAATCAGGAGATCAATATCGTCGAACGGCAGGGCGGGCATCAGTCGCTGGGCGTCTTGAAAAAGTTCCTCCTCACGGCGCTCCATTTCCGCGGGCGGCAGCAGGGCCAATTTCGCAGTTTCGTGGAATTGGTTTTCGACAATGGCGATTCCGCAAAGAATTGGAGCGGACCGTAGGATAAGCCGAGCGGAAGTCCGCAGGGCCTGTTCGTAGCCTAACTGAACCGCTGCCGCATGGTAGTTGGCGGCACCCGCGCGTTTGCCCAGACCGACGACCATCATTTTCAGAATCCCACTGCCCAGTGCTCCGCTGAAATCCGTGTGCGGTTTAACGCGGTTGACAAGGACCACGCCGTCCGCTCGCAACGCTTCGGCGCTCCAGAAGACTTCCGAACCTTCCTCCGTCACACCCAAACGTTCAACATCCATGGCGGCGCAGATCGGGACATGAAGTTCCGCCTCACCGATGCCATATTCCGTCAATAGCTCTTTTTGCCCTTCGGCGGTCGCGCCGCCGTGGCTGCCCATGGCCGGAACGATAAAGGGTTTGGCGCCCGCGGCCTTTAAGAGATCGAGCACCGTGCCAACAATCCCCTGGAGGTTCGTGATTCCTCGGCTGCCGACGGCGACAGCGATGCGGGCTCCTGGTTTCAGTCGAGGAAGAATCGGGGCGAATTCGCCTTGGAGCATGGCACGAATGTCGATCGGCGACGACTTTGGAAACGCCTGACGCACGGCGATCATCTTTGGAAACGGTTTCATTATTTGAGCATCGCTCACGCGGTGGGAAAAAGAGTTGTCAGGAGTTGCCAGGGGGAAAACTAAAGGGAAGACATCGGGGAACGCAACGCATCAAAGCGGGGTTTCACTCGGTTAGGTGTGATAGGGCATCTCCGCCGCCGGCTTTGCCAGGTGCCGTTACTCAACAAATTCCTTGGCAGAAATCTTTGCAATGCTACCGATACAAAATGATCTGCACTTTTCGGGATCCGACGGGGCAGGGAGAATCTGGCGGGCGGGCTGCCGACACCTGTTCATCCGTTCGCACTTCGCGAAGTCCCTTCGGCGGGTTCACATTGATTGAACTGCTGGTCGTCATTGCGATCATCGCGATCCTGAGCTCCCTTCTGCTGCCCGCTCTGAGCCGAGCTCGCAAGAAAGCGACGGGGGCGGTCTGCCTGTCCAACCAGCACCAGGTCGTTGTCGCCGCGCAACTCTACCTACCCGATAACAACGATATTTTTTATGAGTACTGGCAGGGGGACGCCTCGGCCCAGTCCCCGGCTGATCGGGATTTTGGTCAGGGTGGAATTCCCGCACAGGTGAATGATCCCGTAAGGTATGCCGGTAAAATCGACTGGCGCCCCCTCAATGGGTACCTCCGGACGTATGAAGTGTGGAAATGCCCTTCCGATAAGGGGCGTGCGGCGGGTACGATTCCAGGGTTTGGGTCCTTCCTGCAACTGAAGCCCACGATCTGGGGCGACCCGATAGCGGGGGCGAGTTACTGTTTCAACACCGCGGGCGTGCCGGCCAAATGGGATCGGGCTACCGTGAACCCCAATTCCAACATTGCCAACAAGGCGGTCGGAATTCGAGAAGCTGCTAAGTTTGTGATCTTCTGGGAGTTCCCTTTCTGGGACGTCAATTGTGAACCGCTGAAGCCGGGGGTCACTCGCATCGAAGGCTACGGCTACGGATTCGATGGCAACGCGAATTTCCATGAACCTTACCGCAGCGAGCCAACGGCCGCGGTTGGATTTTTCGACGGGCACGCCGCTCGCGTGACGCGCTTCAAGGGGTATGGGCCCCGAAACCGGGATTATGCCCTCGTTCAGGAATAGCCGCCGCCTCGGCGAAAGCAGGGTGGACCGGGTGTGCACCGTATTCTGTTGCGTAAACCTCTTTGGATCGACGATAAGGGAGGCAGATTTACCACACGTGCTGAGAAAATTCATGAAAACGTCTGCCATCGTTCGCCCGGGAAAGGGCTTCACGCTGATTGAGCTCCTTGTAGTCATCGCCATCATCGCCATTTTGGCCGGGATGCTCCTGCCGGCCCTCGCGAAGGCAAAGTCCAAGGCCTTGAGTATCGCGTGCCTCTCGAATGGCAAGCAATTGGGTTTGGCTTGGTTCACGTATACCGTAGATAACCGCGACAACCTCGTGCCCAACTACATCGGCGGTGGGCAAAATTCGTGGATTCCGGGTGCCAACGACGTCAACTCGCTCCCGGGCGCTACGAACGTTAACGCGATCAAGAAGGGGATACTGTATCCGTATAACGAAGCCCCCGGTATCTATGTGTGTCCAGCGGATGATTTCAAGTACAAAGGCAGACCGATGAAGCGAGTGCGTAGCTTTTCGATGAACGGTCAGATGAACAGTGATGTGCCGGGAGTCAACGCAAAGTATCCGATCTATACGAAGCACGGGAATATCGCGTTTCCATCACCGTCGCAGGCGCTCGTCTTTATCGACGAAAGTACCCTAACCCTCGAAGACACCTATTTTGCGATTCAGGTCGATGCCAAGATATGGCAGAATGATCCATCCGACCGGCACAGCAAGGGTGCGAATCTGAGTTTCGCCGACGGTCATTCCGAGATTTATAAGTGGGTTGAGCCCGAAACGGGAAAACACACATGGAACGCGCCTGCCAAGACGCCTTTGGACCGGGATTTTGAGCGGTTGAAGGTCACCATCGCGATTCCTCGCAACTAGTGGGTGTGCGAACCGCTGGCCGCGTGTTGACGGCCCGCTTCACGTTAGGAATGAAAGTTAAAACATTATGAAACGCCTTCGGTTTTATCCGTACGGTCGAACACGCGTTTCCATCGGCGGTTTTACGCTGATCGAACTCCTGGTCGTGATTGCCATCATCGCCATTCTGGCGGGGATGCTGCTGCCAGCACTGGCGGGTGCCCGGGAAAGAGCCCGGCGCGCCAATTGTTTGAGCAATCTGCGCCAGATGACGTTGGCGTGTAACGTGTACGCGCTCGATAATGGAGATAAGCTTTTTAACGGTATTCGCGATAGCGGGGATTCATATACATTGAGTATTGCATCATCCATGTACCGCAGCATCAGCAACCAATATGGCGACAAGGTGTTCGATTGCCCGAATGTATACCCGTTTAGCATTCCGGGCATTACCGATACAGCGACCACTCGATTCCAGACCGGCATCGGTTACTACATCAGCTATCATTACCTGGGTGGGCGCGTCATGCCGCCCGAGTCCGGCTGGAAATCGCCGATCAAGACCACGGATTTGCCCGAGCGGAACAACCCTAAGATCGTTCCGGTTGACCAATTGGCTTTGTTTGCCGACGCGAACCTCTGGGGAAATATGGGCGGCGGTTATCCCCCGAACGTCATGGCTCCCCACACAAAAAGCGGAGCGGTTAAGCGCAAAGGCTCCGCTTGGATCATGCCCTCGGAGGGGCAAACCTCCAAGGGTATCGGAGCCACTGGCGGCAACGTCGCCTTGATCGACGGGTCGGTTGCTTGGAAGCGAATTGAACTCATGAGCCAAACCTACTGGATCTATTCGCAAAGTGGGATCTATCGTGGTGCGTGGTAAACTTCGCTAACGGCCTGGGAGCCACGATAGTCGAGCGCCCGGATACGGCTTTCGCCCACTCGTCGGCGAAGGACGTTCTTACGCGAGGAATCCCCCGCTCCCTCGGCCGGAGAGCAGACTTCCGTCCGCCGGGGCGTGATTCGCGAAAAGGGGATCACTTCCGGAGCCCACCCAAATCGGCGGATGGATAGGAAGGGATAGAGCAGGTGGGGGCGGTTTTTTAAGACCGGCGGAATTCTCCAGTCGGGGTTACTCCGGCCTACGACGGTGACGGATGGCGACTTGGCGCCGCGTTCGAGCGAATTCCGTGAGAGTGTTATTGGATTCGGCCTGAAAAAGACCAAGACAGCCTTCGCCCCGGTTGGGTCAGGAATCCTTCATCTGCCGGGGAAGAGAGGGAAGCCGAGAAGAAGAACCGCGAATGAACCGCGGATGAACCCGGATGGACGCGGAAGAGAAGGGGCCTGGAATCTGTGTCGATCGGCGTTTATCCGCGATTCTCTTTCCCCAATAGTCGGTGGCGACAAATTGTTTTACTCAATTGAACCACTCAATTGAACCTGTCACTTTTTGTACTTTTTCTGAAATCTCTTTGAACAGAAGCAAACCAAGAGAACGAAGATTCTTCCAGTCTTTGCCTGCCTTCGTTTCCATTGTTTCCTTCTGTGGTCATTCCGACAGCATCGGGATGCACCGCACGGATCAGGGAGCCCATCTTCGCTGTTGCCAAAACCGTACGGGATCGACGATAAGGATGGCCACTTGACCACACGAGCCGAGAGAAAAATGAAAACATCTGCAATTGTCCGACCTGGGAAGGGTTTCACCCTGATTGAGCTCCTCGTTGTGATCGCCATCATCGCCATTCTGGCGGGGATGCTCCTGCCGGCCCTCGCGAAGGCAAAGTCCAAGGCCTTGAGCATCGCGTGCCTCTCGAATGGCAAGCAATTAGGTTTGGCTTGGTTCACGTATACCGGGGATAACCGCGACAGCCTCGTGCCCAACTACATTGGGGGCACGTCGAATTCGTGGATTCCCGG
This sequence comes from Akkermansia muciniphila, assembly GCA_945900455.1. Taxonomy (GTDB): domain Bacteria; phylum Verrucomicrobiota; class Verrucomicrobiia; order Limisphaerales; family UBA9464; genus SIBK01. The sequence continues at coordinate 55,843 of CAMDJH010000003.1, read as the reverse complement.
CGCGAATGACGTTAATTCGCTCCCGGGAGCGACGAACGTTAACGCTATCAAGAGGGGCCTTCTCTTTCCTTATAATGGAGCTCCGGGCATCTATGTGTGTCCTGCGGATGATTTTAAGCTTGGTGGCAGGCCGCTGAAGCGGGTCCGAAGCTTCTCGATGAGCGGTCAAATGAATAGTGATGTGGATTGGGTCAACCCAAAGTACCCCGTTTATCGGAAGCATGGTGACATCGCGTTTCCATCGCCGTCGCAGGCTCTGGTGTTTATCGACGAAAGCAGCAAGACCCTCGAAGACACCTATTTCGCAATCCAGGTCGATAACAAGGTTTGGCAGAATGACCCGTCCGACCGGCACAGCAAGGGTGCAAATCTGAGCTTCGCCGACGGCCATGCTGAGATCTATAAATGGGTGGAACCGGACACGGGAAAACACGCCTATGATGCACCTGCCCGGAAGCCATTGGACCGGGATTTTGAACGGCTGAAAGTCACCATCGGTGTGCCCCGCAACTAACGGGTGTCCGCATTGCCCCTTACCACCACAGGAAATTCACGTCCGGAAGGGGTGTGGAATTCCAGTTCTTGAATTCATCCGGAAAACGGTACGCCTGAACATGGCCATCACCGAATAACATCATTGTGAGATTCTTTCCGCGGTAGTTATGCCATACACTGCGGTTATCGGTTACGCCGCGATTGGGATGCCAGACCCAGTCCCCTTGAATGATTTTTGTGGTTGGACCTTTGGCGACCTCGCTGCCCCGGATGGGGGTTGCCAGGGAACTGCCGGCGGGCGCGGTTGGATCTCCGGTGACGTGTTTGACCCGCCAAGCGTCCAGCCCCCATTCGGTCAGATAACTATTTCCGTAAACACCAAAGCAGTTCGATATCGCGAAAATGGCATCTCCGCGATCACTGGGGCAGTTAAACGTGCTCAGGGCTGGGGCATACGCATTTAGCGGCCGGTTGGTCGCCGCCACAAAAATGGTGTACGTACCATTTTTACCACCCACTGCCGGCCAATCACGTTGCATCGGATAATAATCGCTGTAGTCAGCGGTATACATTATGTACGCGAGGCTTTGCTGCCTTTGGTTGTTCGCACATTGGGTTTGTTTTGCCTTGGCTTTAGCTCGAGTGAGCGCCGGCAAGATCATGCCGGCCAAAATGGCGATGATGGCAATGACAACCAACAATTCAATCAGGGTGAAGGCGGAGGTGGAGGTGGTGCGTGCGTGCGGATTCATGGTGGCGATTGGTGACGGAAAGCACTCATTGTTGGTGTCATGTTTTACTCCAGGATGACAAGGCGATAAAAGCGCTGAGTGCTTGCACCGATGTCGTCATGGAGGGTCAGACTGTCGGAAAGAGCCAACCGGTCCGGTGCGATGGGGATCCAGCCTGGATTGTTCAGGCTGTGCTTGTATTCCAACCGGTAGGTTTTGCCGACGATCGTTTGCATCGTGAGTGCGACCATTCCATCCGCGGTCACGCTGATGCCGGTTAACTGCGGGGCGGTATTGCCGCCGGCAAGAGTGTTGGGTCCCCTCGGCGTTGGGGTCGTCATGAAATAGATCGGTGCCGCCCCGTCGGAATAGCGACCCTGACTGACGTCGTTGGTCTGCGGTCCGAACGCGATTTGATCAACCGCGCCGCCGGTGGGGGAGAATAGACCAATCACTTCACCTCCGCTCGCGAGTCGGAAATTGACGTGCAGATCGATTCGGTTGCTATGGTTTTGTTCTGGTTCCTCGTCAGCCCAAATGAGCAGAAAGCCGCCGGGCGGCATGACATAGCCGTTCGGAATTCTAAACTTCGTCGGGTTCGCCAGGGTATCGGTCAGGTAATAACCCGTCAGGTCCACGGGGGAGGATCCAGCGTTGTAGAGTTCGAACCAATCCTCGGGATCCGAGTCCGCGGGATCCCTTAGCGTATTCGTATTGCCCGCCAGCCATTCGTTAATAAAAAGGGCAACCGTCGGTGTGACATTTTTCGTGCGTGGCGTGACGAAATTCAATACTTGCCGGTGGAACGGCTGACCGTCCGGGACCGCGCCATAAGACAGATTTGCGCCAAGGTTCGGGTACGTCAGGTAGTCGGTGATCTGGGGTTGACTCTTGACGATCCGCACCAGGGCGACTGCGCCGGTCGTGCGATTCAAACGGAAGTTCGTGTGCAGATTCGTCCCGCCCGTTTGACCGGGTTCGCCGTCGGCCCACACAATTTTGAATTCACCGGGCGCGATGCGGCTTCCCGGGGGAAACGGCCACTGGGTCAGGTTCGTGGTGTAATTGTCGGCGAGAAAATAGCCCTCGAGCGGTAGTGTGTTGGTACCGGCGTTGTAGAGTTCAATCCACGGCTCGCGTTCACCAAAGTTGTCAATGATGCCGCTGGCGTTGTCGGACTGGAGCTCATTCAACCAGAGCAGATCGTAGGGCGGTAGGGACTCGATGAAGAGATTCCGTGCGCCAGGTGTCGCGTTGATCGCCGCGGCGTCGGTGCTCCCGGCGCGCCAGTTGCTCACGCGACTGTTGTCCTGGGTCGGGTCGGTGAGTTGCAGCGACGGGCCGGTGCCGTTCGCCAGTGTGGGCCAGGGTAAATCGGGCTCGTAGCGTACTTTGTCCACGGTCCGATAGACTCGGTTGGTTGTGACGATCGTGCCATTTGTCAGGGTGACCAGGACGGGCCGTTCCAGGGTCAACGTTTCACCGCCCGCATCGAGCCGGCCTTGGTGTTCGCCCGCAATCACGTTACTGCTCCCATAAACTTGCGAGAACACAGCGCGGTTCCCCACGACGAGCAGGAACTGCCCGTTGGTAATGAGAGAACCCTCGGGGAACGAAAAACCCGCGCCATTCAAGCGCCAGTTGGACAGGTCGAAGGCAAAGTGGGTTGAGGTGTTGTAGATTTCGATGAAGGAGGATTCGGGCGAGGGCGAGTTGTACAGGATTTCATTGAGAACAAGCGTGTCCTCGGGTTGCGAGACGGATCCGGTGTAATGGAGCACGCGCTGTTCACTGGCGCCCGGCACGGGCTGTCCACGTGAGTCGTAGCCCACGATGGAATTCTCACTTTGCATCGGGTCGACCGGCAGCCGCACCGTCCAGTTCGACAGGCTCGTCCACGTGACGAGGCGCGTGATGTCGTTGATTTTGATGGTCTTGATCGCAAATGGGGCCGTGCCGTTGATTTGCACCACGTTGTTGTTGGTGACCAAGCCGTCCGGCGTGGTGACGGCAAACGCGGCCGTGTCCGCAGCGTCCAACTGCGATTGAATATAGGCGCGGCGCAGGCCGATCCAGGTTTTGATCGCGTCCGGCGGCGAAACGTGGACGCCGCTCGTTGCGAAGGTGGCGAACCGCGCGTCCAGCACCGGATCCGCGTTGGCGTTGAGGAGTGGGCCATCGATGATGTCGCGCAGCGCCCGGTAATAGGCGCGGCGAAATTGCGGTGAATTGTAAATGTTCGCCATCGGACCATTGGATGCGTCGAACTCGAACAAGTCGTCGGTGACGGCGACGGGCGTCCCGCGGGTGCCGCCGCCGAAGGTGATGTTGATGTCCCAGATGAGCAGCTTCCAGCGATCTCGTTCCGGCTTGTAGGCGAACATGTTTTGCTCATTACGGTAGCCGAAGCTGTCCCAGTTCCCCAATGCGTGCTCCAACGCAAATGTGCGCATCCATTGCTCGATGTCGACAACCGCCTCGAGGTTCTGGGTGAACGGCCCATTGACGGGAGTGTTCGCGGCATCAATGAGGGCGAAGACGTTGGTGTAGTCGTTCGCGGTGCCGTGAACCGTGCGGCCCTGCCAGTTCCAGCGATAGCGAGCCCTTTTTTTCACGCCAGCGACCGTGATGTAATTGTTGAGATTGCACTCGGAGAGCCCGTTGGCGGACAGGACCTGCGGTGCGGCACCGGGTGTGCCGAATTCGTACCAGATTGAAAGCTTGTAGAGATCACCGTTGGCGTCGTCCGGAAAGGCGGATTCAATGTAATCGTTGTTCGGCACCTGCGTGTCCTCCATCAGGCGGCCCCGGCGCTCGCCGTTGATGTACATCGCCACATAACGCTTGTGGCACTCGGTCAGCCCGAGCCGTCGCGCCATCCAGTAGGCGATGGTTTCGCGCTGGAGCGTATTGTCATCATGATGATTGTTCCCCGGCCCGTGGATTTTGTTGAAGTTGTCGGTGCCGAGCACGCGATCGTCCTTCGCCATATCGAGCGTGTAATTGTTGGGCGTGCCGACGGGGGAGAAGTCGGGCGCGGCCTGATCCTGATGCGCTGGGCTGCCGGAGTAGTGCGCGCCGGCGTCGTAAATGATGCGCTCATTGCCGTACACGAACGTGCCAGGAATTGGCTCATTGCTGAGGACTTCGCGATTGATCCAATTCGTGATCGATTGTTGAGTGATCCAGAACCGATAGGTGCCAAACGTACCCGCGGGTTGCGGGCTTCCAAAGTGAATCAGGCACTCGCGCGCCGGGCCGTTGTCGTTTCGTGACGCCGGAAAACGCGCCGTGGCCGATGCCCCGTCGGTCGCCTCGATGAAGAACGCGATGATTCGATCAGCGGCTTGGCCCGGAATCGTTCCACTAAAAATCCCGTCCCCGGCGAACGCATCGCCGCCGGTCCCCGCGTCATTCATCGGTAATGCGGTCAGGCCGGTGGCGGGATCAAGGCGGTAATTCACGACCACCGAAGTGACATTCTCCGGATCGCTGACGCGCGCGGTCACAACCACCGGCTGATTGGCCGCTGGCACAGCGGGAGCGTGGCGCGCGTCGGTGATGGCCGGGCCGGCGTTGGCGACGAGTCGGCTGTTGGGCGCGCCGGGCGTGCCGAGGTTGTGGGGTACGATCATGCGATCAGTCGCTTCGAGCCAACTCCCCCGCAACCGCAGGAGCAACTCGGGCCAACCCCGCAACCAACGGGCTTTTGCGCGAAGGGTGGCGGTCTGTCCAGCGACCAGACCATTGAGGTTGATGGAAATCTTGTTGGCCCCGATGTCCCCCCGCGAGGAGGCCCGGATGTGGAGCGAGCGCGAACTGTTGAAACCTTCGGTCGTCTCTCCCGACGACCGCTGATGATTGCCGCGAAGCGACCAGCCATTGGTGCCAGCCTCGAACGTGGGATTGGAAATCAGGTTGCCGCCGGCGGGAGACCGGAAGACCTCGACGTTGTCGAGCAAGCACTCTCCTTCGTCGAGCAGGAGGACGTGGAGCGCAGTCGGTTGGTCGCCGCCGTTGTCGAGCACGCCGGTCGTTTCGATGGAGGTCCAGGGTGCCTTGGCCGATTCATCGCTGTCAGCCCAGTTCGGCGCGAGGCGATTGTCGGCGCGCGGGTCGATCAACTCCAGACTGCTGCCGCCGCCGTCGGCCCATTTACCCCAACGCCCCCCCACTCCGAACTCCACGGCATCCACTTCCACGTAAATTATGTTTGTGGTAACATTCATTGGATCGTCGGCATGAATGGACGGATGCGGTTTGGCCAGTGCCAAGCGCTCTCCGGCGTCGCGCAGGCTGCCACGGAAATTGCCGACGGTATTGCTCGAATTCAGGGTCGAGTAATTCGCCAGCAACCGCAGCTGGTTTCGAGCAACGACCCTATAGCCGCCCGCCGCGATCCAGGTGTTGGGCGGGAACGTGAAGTCGATCCCGTCGGTGAAACGCCAGCCCTCGAGATTCACGGACGTCTCACCCTGGTTGTACAATTCCACGAATTCGTCGTCGCGATCCCCGGAGATCGGGTGGTACATGATCTCGTTGATAACGATGTCGTGCGCGAGGGTTCCGGGGTTGGCCGAGTCGGGCGAGGGTGTGGACAGAATTCGTATTTCGAGTGCGCCATCGGGAAAGCGGCCGGAGGAAACACCCTGCGCCTGCGGCTCAAACGCGACAGCGTCGACGACCCGCGTTTGGTTCGAGTTTACCAGCAGGATTCGTTCGCCGGCCGAGTTGAGCGAGAAGCCGAGTTGATTTTGATCAAACGAGACGAAACCGCGCGCGGTGAGGGTCGTGGGTGAGGGGATGCGGAATTTGTTCGTGACCGTACTGTCGGACAGCCACGCGCCGCCGAGATCCACGGGTTGGTCACTGTGATTGTAGAGTTCAATGAAATCGAGCGCGGACGCATCCGTATGCGCGAGGAATTCGTTGATCATGATGGGACGCAAGGGCTCGACACCGAACGGCTCCAGTCCGCCGGGCGAGCCCCCCAGAGCGTCGCTCGCCGCCCAGGCGGCGCGTTGCCCTTCGCCGAAGGACGGACGTGCCAGCACGAGCGAATGACCCGCGCCGTCTGCCGCGATGGGCCACGGGAACTTGGCGGAATAGTTCACCTCCAACAGCACCGCACCGCTTTCATTGCGCAGGCGGACGCGGCCGGCGTCGTTCGGGAGATTGTTCGTGAACGGGCCAAGTGCCCCGACAATTCCGGATACGGTCTGCAGATCCTCCGGGGACCGGGCAACCACCAGAAATTGGCCGCCACCGAGGACCGTTCCCGGTGGAAACGTGTAATCAATGTCGCCGGCAAGCCGGTAGCCACTGATATCTTCGTAGGAGGGAGTCGAGTTGAACAACTCAACAAATTCGAGTTCAGCGGGATGGACACCAAGAAGCATGTCGCGCGGATGATACATGATTTCCGAAATCACCAGGCCCGTCTTGCGGCTGGATGGACCGAGTGTCTCGCGCGTCCTCGCCCCCGTGTCGATCGTTCCGCCGGTCACTGTGCTGAAATCACGGAATTGTGCGGTCGCCGTCTGATTCGTGCGCTGGCTCGACACGGCGTAGCCGAAATAGAGCTGGTTGGACATCGCGATCGCAACGGAACCGAGGTGTGTCCAATTTTGGCCGTCCATGCTGGCGTAGCCACTGAAAAGTTCCCGCACTCGCTGCAACCGCAACCAAGTGTCGGGGAAGCTCCCGGAAACGGAACCGGCACTCGTCGTGAGGCCACCCGTCGCCGCGCGATGCTGGAAGAAGGTCCCCGCCAGCGTCGGCGTGGCGAACGTGGCGGCGAAACGGCTGTTTGAATCGAGGCTCTCGCGGGCCATTAATCCCGCCTTGGCCCAAAGGTCGGTGAAGTCCAATCCCTGCACCCGAACTTTGAGATCGAAATCGCCCGATTGCGCTTGGTAACCGAATTGAAACTGATCCGAGCGCTCGCCCCCATCCACTCCGCTTCCGGCCACGTTTACACCTCCGGTCACGATCGCGATCGATCCGGGCTGCGCCGGAGGGCCGATGGCTTGAGGGTTGAACTCGCGGGCCGTGAACCCCACACGCGCGGACGCCATCGTGTTCGGCTGGCTGGCTGAATCCTGAACGCCGGAGATCAGGAGAGTATAGTTGTTTTGAAAGACCAGGGGTGAAGTCCGGAGCGATACCGTCCGCGCGTCGGTTCCAAAGGCGGCGCCTTGAATGGCCGCGCCTGCAAGGGCGTAGTTGGCCGTGTCGAGTGCCGACGCCATCGCGACCGATTCGGAGAATGTCACAAGTAGATTGGTTTGACTGAGAGCGACCACGCTGACAACGAGCGGCGCGTTCGTGTCAGGCAGTACTGTCAGGGTGACTTCGGGGGTATTGGTGGCGCCGAGGCGATTGCTGACAAACGCGCGGAAGCGCGCGCCGTCATCAGCGAGTGTGGCTGCGAACAAAGTGTAACTCGGGTTCGTCGCGCCGGGAATGTCCGAGCTGCCACGCTGCCAGCGAAAATTTTGCGGGAGGAAATTGGCCGTTTCGGCTTGGAAGACGGCGGGACGGCCCTCTTCGACGACCCGATTCGTTGGCGTGGAGGTGAGGAGCGGTGCGATTTCGTATTGGAGGCGTGTGCTGGGAATTGGCGACTCGACCACCGTGTTCGGCAGCCGCCATTGCACCGAAAGATGGTCGATCAGGTTGGCCTCGCCGTGCAGCGCCTCGATGTAATAACGGTGTCCGGCCTGGAGGACGATGTTCGACGATTGCTGGCCGGCATGCGTGGTGTAGTTGCCGGGTTGGGCGCGCGGATCGCAGACGGCGATGAGGTGTTTTGATCTGGGATTTTCGGTGGTGCCCAGGAAAAGCTGGCCGACTTCATCGCTGGAAATCCAGAAGGTATAGTTGCCGGTCGTCGGTGCGGTGAGAAAGCCGCGCACACGCTGACCGTAATCTTCGCCGGCGGCCTGGGGTGCGCTGAAGGTTGCGAGGATGTTCGTGGAGGTCGGCGTGTTGGCGAGAAAGCGGATATCATTCGTTAGCTGCCAAAGCGGACTGTTCGCGCGATTGAAGCCCGTGAACAGCTCGCGAAAGACCCCCGGAGCCTGCGCGCCCGCTCGCGGGGGTCGGCCCGCGAGCAGGACCATCGCTACGGCGAGTCCCCAGAATGTCAGGGGGAGACGGAAAGACGGCTTCTTGGGTAACATGCTTTGAACGAGGGCGGTTCGTTGAACATTACGGTTGATTTTTGCGTATGGCTATGGTTCTAAATATGAACCGCCGAAAAAGTTTCACCCGCACCTGGGAATTGGATTGTTGGAGAGGGTGGTTCCGACGCGACGCGGCGCGCGGGTTAAAGCGGGAACTCTGTCTTCCGAGGCGGCTGATTTTCAGTTCGGTTGCTTTTTGCTCTCTGTGCGTAAAGACGCTCCATTTGATTTGGAGGCTCTTGAGCCTCGGATTTTGCTTTCCGGCGAAGGGTTGGGTTCGCTCGCGCCTGCGGCCGCCCACAGTCAATCCAACAGCCAGGTCGCCGTTGTCGAAGAGCACGTCCAGCATCCGCTCGCGGAAGCGGCGACGGCACTGCAACGGAGCGAACAAGCGGCCATCGAGAGTGCCGAGGCTTCGCGCTCCGCGAAGGATCTTCTCGGGCATTGTGATTCCCTCGAGGATTTGGCTCCTAGCATCCCGTTTTCCGTCCCGTCGCCAGTCGCGGGAGCGCCGAATCAACCCGAGCCAAAAGGATGTGCGCCGACGACCGTTGAAACTTCCGCAGCGGAGTTCGCGTCGCCGGGACCCGAAGTTTCGCCACTGCTGCCGGCCGCATTCGATTCGGTCGTGCCCGCCAAACCGGAGGGAAGTTCCATCACCACTCAGTTGTTGGAAACATTGCGGAGCGCCAACGGGCCGCCATCTGCTTTGGACGTGCTGTTGGAAAGTTCGCGTCGAGGTCATGCTTCCCTGGAGACGGTCTCTTCCATTCCTCACGGGCCTGGGATCGAGGCGATCGCCTCGAACGAGATTTGGAGCAGCACCGAAGAGTATGCCTGGGACATGAAGAGTGCGACGGGTCTTGAAGGCACGGATTGGGACATCATCAACGTCACGGGAAGCCTCGACATCCAGGCCACTGCGGTCAGTCCCTTTGCGATCCATCTCAATACGTTGTCGTCCCCGGGAACGCTTGGGGTCGCTGCGAACTTCGATAATTCCCAGACCTATATCTGGCGAATTGTCCATACTACCGCTGGTATCACGGGTTTTGACCGAACCAAGTTCAGCCTGGATTCTGTCCCTGGGGTGTTCTTGAACGCCAGGCCGGCTGGCCATGCCTTCGTCGTCGATCTTTCGAATGATGGGCGCGATCTGCTCCTCCGTTATCTTCCGCAGACACCGTACGTCTACTTCAATCCCGCCACCTGGCAGTCGCAAGGTCCGAACAGCATCATTAATAATCAGAATGAATTGCTGCCTTCGAACGCTCCGCCAGCGAACGCCAATCCCACCGACGGCGCCGTTCAAGCCCTGGCCGTTCACCCGGCCAAGCCGAACATCGCGTTTCTCGGGAGTGTGAATGGCGGCATCTGGAAGAGCACCGACTTCAATACCGTAAACCCGACGTGGTCTCTGCTGGTTACCGCCACCGGTGGTCCCGTGACCGACCGTTTCCCAACGCTGGGAATCGGTGCCTTGGCGATGAGTCCATTTGCGGTGGACGGGACGCCTGTAACGGGAGTCACGGCAGACAATCAATTGGTTCTCTATGCGGGCACGGGGTCCTTCACCAGCAGCGCTCAGACGGGAATCAATGCCGGTCTTTTCCGTTCATTGGATGGCGGCGCGACATGGCAAGCTACGAGCCGTGGCGAGTTCTCCGGCCTGCGGATCACCGCGATCGTTCCTTCGCGTAACGTAGCCACCAAGGATGTGGTCTATGCGTCGACGTTTGAAGTGACTCCCGCCTCGGGCGCAACCCCGGGGCGTGGCGGCCTCTACCGGAGCACCAGTCGGGGCGTCGACGGCACCTGGGTACGAATCTCTGCTCTCGGAGGAGTGCATCCACTGCCGGAGGGAACCGTGAATGACATTGTCGAAGACCCGGGCGCACCCGGGCGGTGGTATGTCTCCCTGTCGGGACCGTTCCAACGCACGGACAATTCCAAGATTCCAGCCCTTCAGAAGGGGGTCTATGTCACGAGCAACGGAACTGAGGCAACCGTAGCCAACATTCATTGGACCCGTATTACGAGCGGGATTGTTCTTCCGCTCGATAGTAACATGACCGATGACGATCAAGACACCGTTACGGACGAGGTGGGCGAGGGAATCAAGGTCTCAAACCGAATTTTGCTGGCGATCGGTGCCACGGCCGTTGCGAGTGGTTCGAACCCGGTTTATGCCTCCATTGTCGGTCCCGACAACCAGTTGGCAGGGGTTTTCAAGTCCACCAACATCGGCGGGATCTGGACCTCGGTGGGTGCAGCCCCACCGATCGCCAACCCTACCGGCCAGGGGGACATCCATTCGGCGATCGTAACGGATCCGACCAATCCGAGCACGCTGTTCGTGGCCGGTGCGATCAACAGCACTGCGCCGTATACCGCCGCGATCTTTCGGTGGGATACGGAAGATCGAAATCTAAACGGAGTTCTCGATCCCCTTGAGGACACCAATGGCGACGGTTCGATCCAGTCCGGTTGGACCCAGGTGACCACTACGAACGCTGCGGCTGCCGACCCATACACGACCGGGCCACACGGTGACGTACGGACGATTCGCTTTAATAGCGCTGGCACCGACTTGATCGTCGGGTCCGACGGGGGATTATATCGGTCGGCGAATCCCCGGATTGGGAACCTCAGCCCCGGTTGGCAATGGATTGGAAGCGGCCTCAGCATCACCGAGTTGGCACGGTCGGCCGCCTATGATCGATTTACCGATACGATCTTTGCGGGAACCCAGGACAATGGCCTGATCAGCCAACTCACGCCGGGAGGCTTGGTTTGGACTAGCCTGACCGGCGGTGACGGCAATTTTGTGGCGGTGGATTACGCCGGGGGTAATTCACTGCGGTATATCATGTCGAACAACCTGGGATTCTTATCCCTGCGAACGTTCGATAACCTCAATAACGAGATTCGGCCGGTCAGTCACACGATCACCAATATCACCAATGTGGCGGGTGCGGTGCGGGTGAACTCGGTGGCACACGGCTTGGCGAACACCGATTTTGCCCAGTTTTCAAGCGTGGTGGGTTTGGTCGGGATCAACGGCCAAGCGTTCGGTGTCACTGTGGTGGATGTCAATAATTTCACCGTGAACGGACTGGCGTTCAACGGAGCTTACCGCGGGGGGGGTGACTTTGTAGTGATTCACCCGATTCCTGTCGCGAACATGACCGGAAATGGGGTGCCCGTCACGATTACATCAAATAATCATGGACTGGTGAACGACGACAGAGTCACGGTCTGGAACAACGCGGATACGACCGCGCCGGCATTTTTAGGCGGAGGCAACACGGCCGCCACCGGGACCTGGAAGGTGGCCGTCGTCAACCCCAATCAATTCACGCTCACCAACGTAGTGGGCAACGCTGCTTATACCGGCGGAAGCAACTGGCAGCGGGTGGATTCGATTCTGTTGCGGAGCCAAGCGTTGGTTACCGCGGGAGGTGCGGCGCTGTTTCGCAGTGGGTTGGATGCTACCAACGGGACCGTGGATGGATGGGGCACCGACGCCGCTCTGGCCCGGGGTTCTGGATTCGAATATGTCCCCATGGTCGTGAATGAGGTGGCGCCGGACCGGCTTCTGCTGGGACGAGCCCAGGTGTATCGGAGCATGGATCACGGCGATACGATCACTCCTTTGAACACCGGTGCGTTGCTACCCACTAAGGTGTCTGCCCTGGCGTACGGCGGTCGGGATAACCTGGATACCAGGCCAAACGTCATCTATGTCGCGCGAGGCAATAATGTCATCGTGAGCCTGGACGATGGCAGCACGTTTCCTGGCACGGTCGCGCTGGCGGGAGTCTCCTCTGTAAGCTATCTCGTTCTCGATCCGCACAATTGGCGCACCGCCTTCGCGGTCGACGGTAGCCATGTCTGGATGATCCGGGTCACAACGACCGGGGTGGGTGCCGCCGAGACCATCACGGGCGCGATCGCCACGGATATAACCGGGACCCTGCTTGGATTAAGTCAGGGCAACAAGTCCGTGAGTGTCATTGAACGCGGTGGCAAGCTGGTAGTGCTGGCGGGCACGGGCAACGGGGTCTATCGCCTCCCTGTGGAGGACCCGGCCACGCTCGCCACTACCGCTCCGGCGGATATCGTTTGGCGGCGGTTCGGCAATGGCTTGCCGCATGTGACGGTGACCGATCTCGACTACGACCGCGTGGATGACGTGCTGGTCGCCGCAACCCTGGGCCGTGGCGCGTGGAAAATGACCGGTGCCGCCGCCGGTGCGTTCGAAGAGCCGGTGCTACGAATCGACACGGGGCCCGGAGCCGACACCATTCGCCTGCAACTCGATGGCGATTCCGTATTGGTGCCCGAGGATCTGGAAGTCATTGTGGGTGGAGTGACGTTGCTGAGGGTGGCGGCGTCGCAAGTACAGGCGGTCTCGATCTTCTCGAATGGGGGTGACGATCGACTGGTCATTGACAGCGAAAACGGGGACGTCGCCTTCCCCCAGCGCATTCGATACGATGGGGGCGCGAATGCCGACACGGTTGAATTCACGGGCGCGACGTTGGGGCCTGTCTTGAATGCCGCGCTGCCTCCCGTACGGTTGCTTACCGTTGGCTTTGAGCGCGTGACCGCGCTGAACACCGAGACCGTCGAAGACCATGGGAGTTTCGCAAATATATTGAGGTCTTTCGGGCGGGGCTTGGGTTTGTTCTCTGACAGCTCATGGCCGTTGCAGGATCGGGGTTTGCTGGGACGCGACGTGGGGCCCTTTGGGGGCTCCTTCGGCCGATCGGTCTTCGGGGTGCCTTTCCGCCTGGGAGCCCCTCTGAGTGACCCGGGCGACGGTCCGGAAACAGAAACGGAAGAGGGACTATCTTCCGAGGATCAAATAGGAACCTTACTTGCACGCATCCTCGAGGGCGGTGCGAGCCGTTTCCAGTTCTCCGATCTCGGGGTGACGATTACGACCGACGGGCAACTGATCAGTTTGTTGGATGGATTAGATGATATCCCGGGCAATGTGACCGCCACCACCGCCGGCAGCGACCACCAGTTCCACGTGGGGGTTCACCGGGCGATCAGCGCCCACCCCATGATCGATCTCGATCTGCTGGGAGGCTCGCTCAGCCTAAAGGCGGACATCGATCTATCCGTCATGGTGGACCTGGAGCTGGATCTCGGAGTCGACGAACGCGGATTCTATGTGCGAACCGATCTATCGTCCTCGGAGATTGTAATTCGTGACATCGTGGTCTCCGGAGAAATCGAAGGAGCGGGCCAATTTGGTCTGCTTTCCGTAAAACTCGATGGCGGCATGGTCCATTTGGCGCCCGGAGTGAGTTTCGAGATCGACCTCCAGGAAACGGCGGCCGACCCGCTTCTCGGCGGTGAAGCTCCCGGTCGCCTGCGCCCACATGAAGCCTGGGACCGCCTGGCCGACTATATCACCGTGACGGTGCACGACGATCCCGGCGCGCCCGATCTGACGCTCGTGGGAAATTTCACCGTGGCCGCCGGTTTCGATTCGGAGGATCCATTCCTCAACCTGGGCACGTTCCACGTCGGCCTGATCTGGGATGATATCCGCGACGCGAGTAGCTTCCGGATCGACACCATGGGAGACGTGGGTGCGGATATCGTCGTGCGGTTCCTCGGGTTCAATGGCACCACCGTCCTGGGTGATTTACGGCGCTTCATCGGTTTCCTGTCGCGTCTCGGAGATCAGGAGGCTCTGAACATCGAGTTGCCATTCGGGAATGGGATTAAACTAAAGTCGACCTTCAATTTTTCCACCGCCTTCCTCGACCAAGTATACCGCGATCTGGTCGATGTGAACATGACCGGCAATCTCGGAGCGTCACCAACGCCCGCGGTGTTGCGGGGCGAATTTTCTGCCCCCTTGAAATTCAGTCTCCTCATCAATGACGTCGCTACGCCGGATATCATCCTGCCTGCCGTCAACGGCAGTCGGCATTCGATCGCGGACCTGGCGGCTGAAATCAACAGTGCCCTGGCGGCGTTCCCCGGGAACCCCGCACAGAAAGTTCAAGCCACCGTGATGCGCGGCAACCTGGCTTTTCGACTCCTTGATGGATTTAGCCTGGGAATCGCCGGCACCGACGCCAACAATCCGATCTTTACCAAACTCGGGTTCCGCAGCGGGCAGGCGGGCGTCGAACACCTCAAGCTTCCCACCCTGCAAAGCTTGTTCGCCAAACTCGAGGACCTCCTCGATCCGGATGACGAGGGTCCGCTGCACTTCGATATCCACCTGGATTACGATCAGCCGAACCGTCGCCTCACATTCCGCGTGGAGTTTAGTTATCATTTCGCCACCTCGACTTCATTCACCTATAATACCAACATTGGTTTGGGAGATCTGGCTAATTTTGGCGCCTCGGGTGATTTGGGTTTGGATGGACAGGTCAGCCTGGCGGCAACTCTCGGGTTCGATTTTAACGAACGCGCCGCACCTCGCCTGGTTACCTCGATCGTCGTTCCACCGCCGTCGAGTGGCCGCATCACGGCGGATTCCACGTTCTCGATCAAATTGAGCGACAGCGACCGCTTCCGGTTCACGCTGCCCCACTCGGCTCTGAATACGCAACTCACGGATTTGCGTGATGACCTCAATAACCTCCTGGTCCTGGCACCGGCGAGTTACCGATTCCATGGGCATCTCATCCGGGAGGTCGTTCATTTTGTGGTCTCCGGAAATGCCCTCGTGCTGGAAGCGATCAACGAGGACACCAACCGTAACGGGGTTCTCGATCCTCTTGAAGACACACTCGTCCCGAACGGCCGCCTGGATGTCGTTCCGTTCGGCGTCACGTCAATCGAGATCGAGGCTCTCTCGAACGATCCCATGGTCACTGAGATCGGGTTCACTGGCGGAGTCGGGCGGGCCCCAATCCTTGGCATCTTCCTCGATAACGCGTCCTTCGGAGGTATGCTTACCGTTTCGGCCAGCAATCTGGCAGCCACCGCACGGTTCGCCATCTTTGGTGTCGATATCGGGCACGATGGCATGGGCCACGGGATCGGTTCGGCGATGGGTAATGTTTCGGTCCTGCTGAACGTTCGCAACCCGGACGGGGGGAATCGGATCGATCTTACCCGGATCCTGGGTGACCTGTCCCATATTGGAAGCTATGTCCAACTTGATCCGAGTTTTCATGCGGACCTGGATGTCAATCTGCCCAATCTCAAGGTCACGCCGAACATTCCAGGCCTGCTGACCGGAACACCGGCGATCACCATCAAGATCCCGGATTTCCGGCATCTGCAATACAACCCCAATCCATACGAGGTCGGTGTCAATGACCAGGGCGTGTTCATTACGTATCCCAATTTTGGCGCCCTGATGAATTTCCGATGTCTCGGTTTCACCGACTTCGCCATCACCCTCGCATCTCTCAGTGATCAGTTACGACAAATCAACACCTTTGACTTCCTCAATAAACCGTTGCCGCTGATCAATAAAAGCATTGGTGATATTCTTGATTTCGCGAGCCAGATTGCCGAGACGATCCAGGCGGTCGGCCGTGGGGAAGGGGAGCAACTCGACCAATTGGAACATACGATCGAGGAATTGCTCCATCTCTCGGACAACAACCTCGAATTCTCCGTCGAACACAGTGTGGTGGCCATTGCGGCGGGCAATATCTCGACCCGCGCCAGCGCCACGTTTAACCCGCGCGGTGACAACAACGCGCTCAGTTTTCAGGCCGACAACAACGGCGATACATTGAGCGAGGTCTTGTTTGTGGATGATGCAACGCTCGCGGCGCATGCAAATGTCGCGACGGCGGAGTACGATGCACCGCACAAGGCTCTCAAGATCCGGTATAACGCGACGTATACGACGGCCGCAACGATTCGTGATGCCATGGCTTCAGCCCACGGCGCCAGCCTCCCATTCACGGCTCAGCTGGACGGCGCTGCGGACCCGGGCAATAACGGAAGTGGGGCCGTTCAGCAGACCGCCTTAAAGATGGTGTTGGCCTATACGCCGACTTATGCAAATAACTTGCCTTTCCAATTCAGTCTTGGAGATCTCGCCGCCTTTCTACCCGACGGCTCACCGGCACATTCGCTGCTCCAGGGTGTGACGGATCTTGTCACGGTGAGCGGCAGTGGCGATTTGGCGGTGACCGCCAAGGCGGATCTCAAGATCGTGTTCGGCCTGGATGTCAGCAGCCCCTGCCACTGGGAGCCGTTCCTCTACGACACGGATTATGATGGACCGAATACCGGTACTGGCATCGTGCTGAGCGCCGCACTACGCGGAACCAATCTCAATTTTCGTGCCAGTCTCGGGGCCGTGGGCGCCTACATCAAGAACGGAACCGCAACGCTGGATCGCGACGGGGATCCAGCCACCACCGGGCCTGGCCAGGACGCGGAGTTTGCGGTCAAACTTGAAGACAGTAATCACGATGGCCGTCACTACTTGCGCGGAGGCGAAACGTTCTTCGACGGCCACAACATCGGCTTTAATTTGAACGTCGGCGCGAGTGCCGTGCTGCCGGTTTACGCACCGATCGAATCAATTCCTCTCGGCAGCACCAGCGACGGCAACCTCGACGGTTTCCCGGACAATGACCTCGTCGTCATCATTCCCAGCCTGCCCGGCTTGTTTGTCCCAGCCACACTCCATGACAATCTGGGAACCAACGAAGCCATCCTTCGATTCCCGTTTGGGCAGAACGATCTCAAGTTCACGGGACCGGCCGCCGGCAAGAGCGTCAAGTTTATCGAGGTTGCCAATCCGGGTGACAGCCCGTCCGCGACACTGGACGGCAGCGGAAATCTTCAGGTTCGAGTTCGGCCGGCTAAGACGACTGCAGCTCAGGTCATCGCATTGAGCCTGCCTCCAGGTTGGGCGGTTGTGGCGAATCCCACGGGTGATAGCGGGCCGGGCAATGGAAAGGTCTATTCAAATGTCACGATCCTGACACCCGATCTGGGAAGTTTGCTCCACGGTTTCGATGCCTGCACCGCAATCCGCAATACCCCGGTTCTGCTCGACGGCTTGGACGCCCTGTTGGGAACGATCCAGGACGCCCTGACCAACAAGGTTTTAAACCGGAACCTGCCGCTGGTGGGTAGCAAACTCATGGAAGTGGGCGGATTCATCGGGCAATTCCGCAACGGGCTTCTGGCCGACATCCGACGTGAACTCGCCAAGGCCGGCGATCCAATCGGTTTGGTGAAGAAGGCGATCTTCGATGTCCTGGGCAAACCGGGACTGGATCTGATTGTGAAGCCGGATGGGACCCCAATCACCGAGTTCAATGATGTCGATATCGTCTGCAACGGCAACGCGATCGACTTCAAGATCCGCATCAAGAAATCGCTGGCCCTCGTTGATACAACGGCCAATCCCATCCAGTTTGATGTAGGAGTGCCAGGGCTGGGCCTGAGCGTGGATGGCAATGTTAAGATCCAACTTGGATTTGATCTAAAGCTGTACTTTGGCGTTAGTGCCAGTGACGGGTTCTACTTCCGAACAGAGGATCCGGAAGAGCTGAAGGTCGACTTCATGATTACGATTCCGGGTCTGCACGCCCGAGGAAACCTGTTCTTCCTGCAACTCGATGTCAGTGATGAAACGAATGGTGTGGATGCGCAGGGTCACGAGCGACATTCCTCTTCATTTGGCGGGTTTTTCAGTGTCAACCTCAAGGATCCGATTGGCAGCGGAAACAAGCTGACCTTTGCTGACATGAGGAGCCCTGGCTTCAGCCTGGACCGGTTCATCGAGGCACGGCTGGGAGCGGAAGCGGGGGTACACCTGGACTTGGTGGTGAGTTTTGGAGGCGATGCCCAGTTCCCGAGACTCTTGGTGGAATTCGACCTCGAATGGATGTGGACTCTGGGGGGGCACTCCGATGGAGACCTGCATATTGGTTTCCATAACGTTCAACTGGATGTCGGCTCGTTCATCGGCCAGTTCATCGCTCCTATCCTTGAGCAGATTAAGAAAGTGACCGGACCGATCCAACCCCTGGTGGATGTGCTCACGGCTCCCATTCCGATTTTGTCGGATTTGGCCGGTGAACCGATCAACATGGTTCGGTTGGCGGAAATTTACGGCGAACTAACACCCGGCACGCGTAAGTTTATCGAAGCGATCGGCAAGATTATCACGCTGGTCAATGAGACCAATGTGGCATCGAACGGTTCCATTCTCATTCCCCTGGGCGGTTTGAACATGCAGCGCAACCCTTTCGGCCAGATTCAGCGCATGGCCGGGGAGACCAATCCGCAGGCGGCGATGCCTTCCACTCAGACGAGTCACGCCGGGGCTCGCAACTTCCTCCAAAAACTCGAGGACCTCGGATTCAAGTTCCCGTTCCTCAGTATCGGCGAAGTGTTCAAGCTCTTTACGGGCAAGCCGGTGACCCTCGTCGAGTACCACATGCCGGTGCTCGAATTTAGCGCGCGCTTCTCCCAGAGCATCCCCCTTTACCCCCCTCTCTATGTGGTGTTTGGAGGAGAGGTCGGTGCCAAGATTGATCTCACCTTTGGGTACGATACCTATGGCATTGCAAAATTTATCAGCAGTCCGGAGAAGAATTTCCTCGATATCCTCGACGGTTTCTTCGTCAAGGACGTCAATGATCAGGGGATCGACGTTCCTGAGATTACCCTGCACGGAGGAATCTTTGCCGGGGCGGCGCTTAGCATCGGTCCGATCGAACTTGGAGTCACGGGCGGAGTGTTCGTCGTCATCGAATTCAACCTCAATGATCCGGATCACGACGGCAAAGTTCGCGTCAGTGAGATTATCGCCAACGCCAAACAGGACATTCGCTGCATTTTCGATATTCATGGGGAACTATATGTTGAACTGGCCGCTTACCTGAAGATCAACCTGCTGTTCTTCTCTCTCGATTTTGAATGGACATTCGCCCGTATCACGATTCTGACATTCGATATCAACTGCCCGCAGCCGGTGCTGGCCGATGTCGATGGCCATGGACCTCTGGTCCCGGTTGGACTCGCGGATCCAGGGTTGCTGACGCTGCACATGGGCGAGCGGGCCGCCGATCGAATCGTCGGTGACACCGCCGATGGTTCGGAAACGTTCATCGTCAAACATCTGTCCGGAGCGGGCACCAACGCGGATCCCGAAACGGTCGAGGTCAGTTTCAACGGCATCAAGCAGACGTATAACGGAGTCAAACGGATCGTCGTCAAAGCGGGCAAAGGCGACGACGTCCTGGATGTTCGAGGAGTGCTGGCCCCGGTCGATGCGTATGGCGGAGATGGCAACGATACCCTATACGCAGGTCAAAGTGATGGCAGTATGTTCTTCGGTGGTGGGGGCGATGACACCCTCGTGGCCGAGGAAGCCAAGGACATGTTCCTGGGCGCCACCAACGAGTTTCATGGCGGACCTGGGGACGATCTTCTCACGGGTGGGGCCCGGAACGACAGGCTCTCCGGCGATGATGGGAGGGATAAACTATACGGGAATGCCGGCATGGATGAACTCCGGGGCGGCTCTGGGAACGATCAACTCTATGGTGGCGATGGTCCGGACACCCTTTACGGCGGCGATGGCGCCGATGTGTTGATCGGCGATGACCCGGCCACGACGGGCGAGGCCGATGACGAACTCTACGGAGAAGAAGGGGACGACCACCTGGAAGGTGGACCCGGCAGTGACAAACTGGTGGGTGGCAATGGCGATGACACCCTGGATGGCGGGATGGGCGATGACGTCTTGTTGGGCGACAACGGAACAATCATTGATTTGACCCACGTCACCGGGATTTCTGGCTCCGGTAACGACATTCTCGCGGGAGGCCCGGGCGGCGACAACCTGTTTGCGGCGGGCGGAAACGACAAGGTATTCGGCGGCACACTTCTGGTTAGCGGGGTGCTTACGAATGTCGAACCCGACGGCATCGACTTCATCGATGGGGGCGATGGCGCGGACATAATATTTGCGGACGACGCTCACGGCGGCCAGGCCACGACCTTCCCCGGGTCAACCATCAAGGGCCTAGCCTGGTTCGATGTGAACGACGAGCATGGGATTCGGAATGATGTTCGTGATCCGACCGAACGCGGGGTTGCCGCCGTGACTGTGGAGTTGCATAAAGCGGATACGACCTTGATCGGGACTTCGGCAACGGGTCCGGACGGCACATTCCGGTTTGTGGGGCTTGAGGGCGGGGATTATTATCTGAAGTTCCAGACACCCGCAGGATTAGCGGTGGTGGCAGTCGATATTGGAAGTGATGACACGATCGACAACGACGCCGATGCCACAGGCAAGACGGGATCGATCCACGTCGATGCGGGTGATTCGACCGATACGTGGGCCGTTGGTTACCGAGGCACCACGGCATTGCTCGCCATCGACAATCCGTCCCTTGTCGAGGGCGACACCGGCACCCAGAACCTCATGTTCACGGTGACCCTGACCAACCCGCTCAGTCAGACCGTGACGGTTTGTTACAAGAGTGCCGATGGGACGGCGAACCGTATCTTGGATTACGGCAGTGTTGATTCGACACTGACGTTCAAGCCGGGTGAGATCACCAAGACTGTCTTAGTGGCAATTCATGGGGACGGCATTGATGAGGGCGATGTCGAGCAATTCAACGTCACGCTCTGCGATCCCAACATAGCGGAAATTCATCCGGCAATCACGGTCGCCCTGGACCCTGCTCATACGATCGGCGTCGGAACAATCATTGATGACGATGACGCTCCGGTGATTAATATCAACAATGCCGTCCAAATCCCTGGCTTCGGCCCTGTAACGGAGGTCACGGATCTGACCTTTGAGGTGACTTTGTCGCGGCCCAGCAAATTCTCGATCACGGTGGACTATCGTTCGGAACAGGTGGTGGGCAGCGATGGAGTCTTGGTATTCGATGCGGCGACTCAAGGGGTCGACTACATCACACCGTTGCCGGGTTCGGTGACCTTCCTGCCCAACCAGACAAGCCTGACGCTGGTTGTTCAGCCGAAGCCGGACTTGCTGGATGAGTACGACGAGCAAATGAGCATGCGTGTCGCGATCAACTCGGGCACACCGAGCAACCGCGCGGTACTCGGCGACGGGGAGGCCATTGGACGGATTGCCGACGATGATGCGACACCGTTTGTGAGGATTACCGGGCCCGCGTTGCCCGTGATCGAGGGACACGCTGGAAAAAAACCGGTTGGCTTGACCCTCACTTTGATCGATGGCGTCACCAATGCACCGATCGCCAGCGGCCGACCGGTCGTGGTGAGTTGGAACACCTCTCCCGGCACCGCAACTCTCTCTGCGCCGAACCCGCTGGATGCCGACGCGGAGTACGCTTTCGCGAACGTCGTCTTCAAGCCGACTGAAATGTCGAAGCCAATCACGGTCAACATCAACGGAGACACCCGGTTCGAGCCGTTCGATCCAGTGCAAGGTGTCTGGGAGTATTTCTTTGTCAATCTGCTCACCGCTACGAACGGTCAGTTGGATTCGGACGACTCCAATCTCAACCATGCGGTGATACAGATTCAGGATGATGAGGTGCCCGATCCCGGGCCGTGGTACGTCCAGTTTAGCAACGTTGTTTATCAAGGGACCGAAGGGGACGATCTGGAGATCACCCTGGTGCGGGCGGGCGGGAGTTCGAATCCCATCGGGGTCTACTGGACCACGGCGGGTACAGCGACGCCCAGTGCCGACTATACCGGCGCCATCTGGGAGCACGGCGCTATGCCGCCCCGCCACTGGGTGTATTTTGAGTCGGGCGAGACCGCAAAGACGTTCACGGTACATCTGCAGCAGGATAAGGACATTGAACCAACCGAAACGATTCTCCTCAGTCTGCTCAATCCGACGGGAGGTCCCGTACGGGGAGCGGTTCCCAACGCCGTCCTCCGGATTCTTGATGCTCAACCACTCCCCAAACTGAGCGTCGGCGACGTGACGGTGAGTGAGGGTGTGGCCAGTGGTCTGATCACCTTTGAAATTGTCGCTGAATTGCCAGATGATGTACGACTGGCGCCGGGTGTGACGGTGTCCGTGGACTGGAGTGTTCTCAATGGCACTGCCCATGCCGGATCGGATTTCGTGGCGCCCGCGCCGGGTACCGTGACATTTTCGGCGGCGGATTTTCTCCCGGTGCCGGATGGCGACTCGACGCCACAGCGAGCCTCCAAGACTGTTTCGATCTCTCTGGTCAACGATGTCACTGCCGAGTTGACCGAGAACCTATTGTTGCACCTCAGCAACGCAGTGGGCGGAGAGATCACCCGGTATGAAGGCAAAGGCACCATCGAGGATAATGACCGCCAGCTGATTACCGGCTTTGTTTTCTACGATGCGAATGGCAACGGATTCTTCGACAGTAGCACCGAGTACCGCCTTAAGAACATCTCCGTGGCGGTCCAGGACCGGGAGGGCTCGGTACTTGGGGTTGCACCGACCAACGGTTCGGGCCAGTGGACTGCAAACGTCTTGCTGGGTTCGATCCTTGTAACGGCTGATGAAGCCGACTCCGATTTGCCCACGGACGCCTCGGTGTCCACGGGCAACAACGGAGGCGCATTCCAGGTCACTCCCAGCGTCACCACCGTCGATGATATTGGCTTCGAAGTGAAACCAGAGCCGGATATCCCTGAGGAATCCATCGGAAACGGCGGCGCATTCAACAATGACACGGTATATGGAGGTCCGGGCAACGACCGCATCGATGGGGGGGCGGGCGAGGACTGGCTATTCGGAGGACATTGGCTGGGTCCGGGCTGCGCCACGAGCGGCACTCCGTATGATGGATCGATCCTCCAACAGTCTGCCGTCGACGGAGCTCACAAGTATATCAATCCCGCCAGCCTGCCTCCCACGGGCACGTTGGGCGATCGCGTTTGGAACGATGTCAATTCCAACGGCACTCAGGATGCCGGCGAGCTTGGCGTCAAGGATATGCAGGTCAATCTGTACGACCAGTACTGGACATTGGTTGGCACGGCATGGACCGACACCCATGGTAACTACAAGTTTGAGAAACTGGCCGCCTGCAGTTATCGCGTGCAGTTCCTGCCGCCGACCGGGTTCCGCCTGACGGCCCGCGATGTGGGCATCGATACGGCAGACAGTGACGCCGACCCGGCAACGGGGCTCACGAGCCTGCTGCCAGTCGCCGGTGGCAGTCTGAATATCGATTTGGACGCCGGCTTGGTGGCCTTGCCGGCACCGGGACCCGAACCGTGGAATCTCTCCTTTGATCACGTTATCTACAGTGTGCGCGAATCGGATGGAGCCGCCACCATCACGGTCCTCCACACGGATAACCGGCGGCAGGGTGTCGGGGATTATTATACAGTCAATGGTACCGCCAGTGATGGCGTTCACACGCCGCCCGCTCTGCCGGCGGATTATGTTCCGGTCAAGGGCACCGCTCGGTTCGACCTCCATGAGCTCAGTCAGAGTTTCGTCGTGCCGGTGATTCAAGACACGATTGCCGAAGGGTACGAGACCGTCTTCTTGCAGCTAAGAAACCCGACCGGCGGTGATGTGCACGGCAACCTACCCCAAGCGGTATTGCTGATTTTCGATAATCCGGCCCCGGACGATGACGTCATCCAGGGTTCGGATGGAAACGACGTCATCCTGGGCGACTATGGATATTATGACCCGGCCGCGGCGGAGAAATTCGTCCTGCTCGGCGGAATGGGCAACGATATCCTGTCCGGTGGCATCAGCGGTGCCGGCGATCCCGGCGATACGAGTCAGCTTGATAAAGCCAAATTCGATCTCATTTTTGGCGAGGGCGGCAATGATCGATTGGAGGGTGGACCGGGCAATGACCGATTGGTCGGCGGAAGTGAGAATGACACTTATGTGTTCGATGGAGATCACGATGCCAGCGTGAATGTGATTGACGAGATGGGCTCACCCTTGGGCGGCACCGATGCCATCGATCTGTCCACGACAAGCGGCCGATCGGCACGCATTGATCTGGGCAGCGCAGTTCTCCAGGCGGTCACCTCTCGTTTCGACGGCGTGAGTGACGTCCCCGTGCTGCAAGTGCGTTTCCCCATCAACGTCATCGAAAATGCGACGGGCGGCCGACGGGATGATGTGCTGACGGGCAACGATCTGGACAACCGCCTTGCGGGTGGCGACGGTAACGACACGCTCGAGGGAAAGAACGGCAAGGACGAACTTATCGGAGGCAAGGGTAGCGACAGTTACCTGTTCAATGCCGATGGTTCGCTCGGGCACGACATCGTCAACGAAATCGATTCGGCCGCGACGGACGAGGATGTGGATTTGTTGGATTTCCGAACCTCCATGACGGTGGGGGTCGCTGTGAACCTGAGTCTCACCGCGGCTCAACCCGTAAACGCAAACCTCCTCCTGACGTTGACGGATGCTGGCGGCATCGAGATCCTATACGGCACCAACAAGAACGACGTGCTCACGGGAAATGCCCGCGATAACGTGCTCTGGGGTTTTGTGGGGGATGACTCGCTCGATGGTGCGGCTGGCTATGACGTCCTGGCTGAGATCCGAGGAGGAAACTGGATGCTTTCCACCGGCATCTTGAAATTACTGGATACGGGTGAGGTGGATACCTTCACACCGACCTTTGAGGAAATCAGCCTTACGGGCGATTCAAACGACAATTCCTTGGATGCGTCCAGTTTCGGTGGGTTGGTGCGCCTCGATGGCGGCGCGGGTAACGACACACTCATCGGAGGTGCAGGGACGAACACCTTCACCGGAGGACCCGGTGTTGACACCATCACCGGCGGCGGTGGGACCAACATTCTGACCGAGCAGCGGGATGGTGACTTCAAACTAACTCCGCTTTCACTGCAGATTACACCTTTTGGTGGAGTTGCAGAAACCGATACGACGAGTAGCATCTCCGAGGCGCATCTTACGGGCGGTGATCATGATAACACGTTGGACGCGTCTGCATTTAACGGAACCGTCACCCTGGATGGAGCCGCGGGTAATGATCAACTCTTTGGCACCACCCATAACGATACGCTCATCGGCGGTGCCGGCGACGATTTGCTCGTCGGCGCGGCTGGCGATGATACCTATCCGTTCGACACCGACACAACACTGGGTTCTGACACGATCGTTGAACTGGCCGGTGGTGGTACAGATACCTTGGATTTCTCATCGACAGACACTTTCGGTGTCACGTTGACATTGGGTGAGAATATCTTCCGGAGTGACGGAACTCTCCTTCCGTTTACCCATACGCAGGTATTGAACCCGAATCTGTCGCTCACCTTGCCCCCTGAATTAATCGAGAACCTAAAAGGCACTCAAAGCGACGATGTCTTGGTCGGGAATGCTCTCGTCAACCGAATCGAAGGGAACTTCGGCAACGACGCGATCACGGGAGGTCTGGGCAGTGACCAACTCTTCGGTGGTGAGAACACGCCAATCCTAGCGCCACCGTTCATGATTGTGTATGCGGACCAGATCGTTGAGCAACGGGACACCGATATCACACTCGCGTCGCTGGGTCTTAGCCTGGCTATAATCAATTTCGCGGGAGCCGAGACCGAAATCGTGGTGGGCTTTGAGGGGGCGCTCCTTGCGGGCGGGCTCGGTGACAACCATATCAATGCTGGATTCTTCTTCTATCCAGCCAGCTTGTTTGGTGAAGAGGGGAACGACGTGTTGACCGGGGGTTTTGACGGAGATCGCCTGATCGGCGGGGCAGGTGATGATACGCTCGCGGGAGGACTCCGAGGCGATACCTATATATTCGATACGGACACACCGCTCGGAACGGACACAGTCATCGAAGTTGGCGGACCGTTCTCAGGTGAAGACACCCTTGATTTTTCTCTGACCACAACGCGGGCTGTGACCGTGAGGCTTGGCTTGGCGATCCCTCAATTTATCAATTCCAATTTGAACTTGGTGCTCACTTCCGCCACGGCGGTCGAAGATGTCCTCGGCAGTGCTTTGAACGATCGTCTCTATGGCAATGCCGCTGGCAATGTGCTGGTTGGGAATGCCGGGAATGATCGGCTGGAAGGATTCGACGGAGATGACACCCTTGCCGGTGGCGACGGGAATGATCGCTATGCGTTCAACCCAGACTTCGCTCTGGGATCGGATCGGATTCTCGAGTCGGTGGGTGGTGGCGGGACGGATACATTGGATTTCTCCAGCACTGCCGCAAGTCTGACTGTTGATCTTACTCTCGGTCATCTGCAAATCGTTGTGCCTGGGCGGCTCTCGCTGCACTTGTTGTCCTGCGATGGGATTGAAGATGTGATCAGTGGGGCCGGCAACGACATCCTCCTGGGCAACTCCCTCGACAATCATCTCACGGGGGGACCTGGCAACGACACGCTGAGCGGGCGCCGTGGCGACGACACTTATATATTTAACACCAGCGCAGCGTTAGGTTCGGACATTCTCGTCGAAACGGCCGATGTGGAAGGCGGTATCGACACTCTCGATTTCCGGGGCAGCACCAATGCGGTCAGTCTTGATC
Organism: Akkermansia muciniphila; assembly: GCA_945900455.1. Classification (GTDB taxonomy): domain Bacteria; phylum Verrucomicrobiota; class Verrucomicrobiia; order Limisphaerales; family UBA9464; genus SIBK01. Next base: position 28,963 of record CAMDJH010000003.1, on the reverse strand, counting down.
TCTCGAACAGTCTCAACCAAAACGTCAACATCAACCTAAACCTCACACTCACCTCGCTGATCTATTTGCCGGTGTTCGGAAATCTCGCTTTTGAAAATGTGTTTGGTGGTTTGGGCGCCGACATCTTGATTGGAAACTCCCTCGATAATCTGCTCGACGGTGGATCGGGGGGCGATCTTCTCAGTGCGGGTGCGGGCAATGACATGCTCCTTGGCAATGCTGGGAACGATTTTCTTTTCGGTGGCATTGGAGAGGATCGTCTAGAGGGAGGCTCCGGCAATGATTTCATCAGTGGCGGATCTGGAAATGACCTCTATTTGTTCGACACGGACACTGCGTTGGGTTTGGACACGTTAAGCGAGCCGCTTACGGGCGGGAATGACACGCTGGACTTCTCCGCGTCCCAAACCCTCGGAGTACAGTTGGACCTTTCGCGCGGCCTCGCGCAGGTGTTGAACCCGAACCTCACGCTGACACTCGGGCTGGGAAACCGATTCGAAAATATCGTGGGAACATCTCGGGATGATGTTCTCCGGGGTAACAAGCTCGACAACATCCTAGCCGGAGGACCGGGCGACGACACCTACCGATTCGACGTCGATGATGTCCATGTCTATGGCGATACCTATGGTGTCGATCGGATTGAAGAAAGAGCAGGGGATGGCACGGATACCCTCGACTTCTTGGAGACCGGCACGACGGGCGTCGTCGTTGACTTGGGGCTCGCCAGTCCGCAAGTGGTGGCTTTCAACGTCGCGCCTGCCCCTGGGCCGACATTCCCCGCTCCGCCTAGACCCGCTCTCACGCTGATCCTCGCAGCCGGGGATGTCGTCGAAAACGTCATAGGCGCTTCGCTCGACGATACACTCATCGGCAACGTGCTCGACAATCGCCTTACTGGAGGTCCTGGTGTGGATAAGCTGATTGGCGGTGACGGCGTTGACACGTTGGTTGAACACGCGGACGCAGACTTTGTTTTAAAGAATGCCAGTCTGAGGATTGGCTCCGAAGTCGACAGCTTGGATGAAATCGAGCGGGCGGAGCTGACGGGTGGTCCTGGTCCGAATGTTTTGGATGCCAGTAATTATTCGCTGGGACCCGTGACACTCGACGGTGGGCTTGGAAATGATACCCTGAGAGGTGGCGCCAGCGGGCTGGATCGAGTCTTTGCCTCGCGTGATGCCGATATGAGCGTCACCAATGCCCAGCTAACGATCGGTGCGGAAACCGACACGCTTGTCTCGATTGAACGCGCGACCCTGATTGGTGGCCCAAGCGCGAACATTCTACTCGCCTCTGGCTTCGTCCTCGGGCCTGTGATTCTCGTTGGCGGTGATGGAGATGACACCCTCAAGGGCGGATCGAAAGATGATCAGATTACGGGCGGTGCCGGTAGTGATATCATCAATGGCGGCACGGGGGACGATGTTTTGATCGAGGTGATTGATGGCAATATCATTCTCTCGAACACGCAATTGTTTACCCCTTCCGGAGTGGATACCTTTACGAACCTTGTTCGCGTCGAGATTTCCGGTGGCCCGAACAACAACTTCTTTACAGCCGCTGGTGTCGCTACTGTCAACGTTCTGTTCCGCGGCGAAGGAGGCAATGACATCCTCGTCGGTACGGACCGTGACGACATTTTGGAAGGCGGCGATGGATCGGATATCCTAGTGGGGCGAAAGGGCGATGATGTCTATATGTTCCGAGGTGCGTGGGGGACCGACACTCTCATCGAGTTGGCCGGTGAAGGTGTCGACCGCCTGGACTTCAGTTTCGCGTCGAGCGGAATGACCATTGCCCTGGGTGATTCGACTTCCGCGTCGGATTCTAACGGCAATCAGGTTTTACCGGCCGCGAATGTTGAACAGATTCGTGCCAGTGGGTTTGACGATCAAGTCAGCGTGACGCCGTCGATGACCACTGCCTTGCGCGTCGAAGCAGGGGATGCAAATGCCGATGAGCTGATCTATGTCGCCCAGAACGCTGTTACGGTGCAGACACCGACGCTGTTCTCAAGCGTGGGTTTCCAGCCAGTGACCTACGTCGGATTCGAAGTGATCCATGTTGTTCATGTCGGGCTCGGCTCGACCCTTTTGGTGCCTGCCGCCGGCCGTGACCTGGCCCCGCTGGTGTTGCGGCCGGATCTCCATTTGATTTCGCCCATGACCTGGACGCGCGCTATTGCAGCGCCGCCCACCGTCGCTGTGCTCTGGGATAGTTCCGCCGTCCTTTCGGTTGGACCACAGCCTTTGCATTCGTTTGATTCCCAACAGCAACTCAGGCTCACCCCATCGCCGCTCGAAGGGTTGAATCCACCGAACGGGAGGACCTCATGAACTTCGTCGCAATGTGTCAAGCGCGGGTCGGACCTACACGATCAGCCACCAGAACTGCACTTCACGCTACGGTGCTCCGCGGTTTATGTGCCACGTGGCTCCTGCTTCTGAGCGCGCCCCACTTCGTATTCGCACAGGATTTTGGATCCACGCAGATCGGTCAATTCGGGGTTCAAGGCAAAATCTCACTAGGCAATACCAGGAACTCGTACTTGGTGGTAGGCGGCGGGGTGGACATCGGCGGGAGCCAGGACAACTTCACGTTTCATTTTCTCAATACGCCAGGCGATTTCGATTGGCGAGTGCAGATCCTATCACTTGAGCCCAGTTCGCCGAGCTCTAAGGCTGGTTTGATGTTGCGCGAAACCCTGAGTGACGATAGTCGAATGTTCTATGTTCGGGCGACTCCGGAAGGGATCACACCTTCCAATTTGTTCGGCGACAACGATGTGCGGTTGCAGGAGCGTTTGAGGGCCGGTGCGAAGGATATTTTGATGCCTCCCACCGACGGGCCGAGTCCGCAGTACCCCGAGGCTTGGTTGCGTCTGGAACGTCACGGCGATGTTGTTGGAGCCTATTTGTCGCACGACGGAATCCAGTGGGACCTGCTGGGTGATGGCAATGCCAAGGGTTGGTTGGGAGGATTACCCGGCCAGGGAGGCCCTTTTGTCGGCTTGGCGGTCGGCCGCGGTTTGAGAGCGGTGGGCGATTTGACGAGTGCCGAGTTTGCCAATCTGACCACGGAAGGTCCATTTCCTCCGACGATCCATGATATTGCCGACCAGACAATTCAGCAGGACAGTTCGAGCGGACCGATCTTTTTCCAGATTGCCGATGTGGATACGGTTGTTGATAAGCTGGAAGCTACCGTCGCCAGTGGAGATCGTCGGCTCCTGCCGAATGCCGGACTGATCCTGGAAGGTCGATCCGGCCAGCGCACGCTGACCATTATTCCCGCGGCCGGTCAGGCAGGAGATACCCAAATCACCCTGCGCATCAACGACGGGGTCCGTGTTGTCACCAAGACCATCAATGTCTCGGTGAATCCCGCCCCCACCATCTTTGATTTCGGAGATGCTCCGGATAAACCGTATCCGACATTGCGCAATAGCAACGGCGCGGCTCAGCGTGTGCTCAAGGGTTATAGCTTGGGGGCGACCGTCGATGGCGAACCGGATGGCCAGCCCAATGCCGTCGCCAGCGGTGATGGAGCGGACGAGGATGGCGTGACTTTTGCGGGGCTTCTCATTCCCGGACTCGATGCCGTCGCTCAAGTGGTTCTAACCGACACCGTTCACGCTAATCCCGGGGGCGTTCTGGATATCTTCATCGATTTCGATGGGAATGGTGTCTGGGGTGAACCGGGTGAATCGTTCGTGTTTAATCTGCTCAAGGGCACTAACTCATTGCTCATCCCAATTCCAACCGTCGCAAGACTCGGCACCAATTTCGCGCGCTTCCGGTTGAGTCGCGATGGAGTGGGTGACCCTGCCGGGATTTCGGACCAGGAGGGAGAGATTGAGGATTACCCATTGATCATTACGGCGGCTCCCGTAACTCGGGATTACGGGGATTCACCGGATAGGCCCTATCCGACGCTGAAGGGCGACAACGGTGCCAGCCAGATCATCAGTCAGAAATTTCTCCTGGGAGGAAAGGTTGATGCCGAAGCGGACGGGCAGCCGAATGCCGATGCCACTGGGGACGGGAGCGACGAGGATGGCGTCCAGTTCCTCACAGCACTGGTCCCGGGTTTGACCATGAAGATTCGCGTCAACCTCCTGAGCTCGATTGGTACCGGCAAACTGGACGCGTGGATGGACTGGGACGCGGACGGCAAGTGGTCGGGCCCCGGTGAGCATATACTCGATACGTTTGTCTCCCCCGGCGCGACGGATTTTGATGTGGTGGTACCGCTTGATGCCAAGCCGGGCTTTACGTTTGCCCGGTTTCGGCTTAGCCAGAAGGGGCCGGTTGATTTCTTCGGCCCGAGCGATCAGTTGGGCGAAGTCGAGGATTACCAGGTCAGCATTGCCGAGCCGGTCCGGTTCGATTTCGGCGATGCGCCGGATCAACCGTATCCAACTCTCTTGGCACACAACGGGGCCAGCCAGCGCGTGAATCCACAGTTTGTCTTGGGAAAGTCGATCGACACCGAACCGGACGGCCAACCCAATGCGGATGCGACCGGCGACGGGACCGACGAGGATGGTGTCCAGTTTTTGACCCCGTTCGTTCCGGGCGAGCTCGTGACGGTGCGCGTGACCCTCAATAGTTCCATCGGCAATGGACAACTCGACGCCTGGATCGATTTTAACGGCGACGGAGACTGGCTGGATGCCGATGAGCATGTCATCGATGGGATGCAGCCTGCGGGATTGAAGGATTGGCAATTCCCGATTCCCCTCTCGGCAAAACCGGGCCGAACCTTCGCGCGCTTCCGACTCAGCCAGGAGGGCAAGGTGGAATCCTTCGGATCGAGTACAGAAGCGGGTGAAATCGAGGACTATGAAGTCAAGATTTCCGACCCGGCCCGATTAGACTTTGGCGACGCACCGGAAAAGGGAACGAGCTATCCCACCACCCGGGTCCGGGATGGCGCCCGTCATCGTTTCAATCCGGATGTGTTTCTCGGGAGTCGCGTTGATGTGGAGTCGGATGGCCAGCCGGACTCGGGTGCCTTGGGAGATGACAACCAACCGAACCCCGCCCTCAAGGATGAGGATGGGGTGACCTTCCTCTCACCCATCAAAGCGGGTGCCACTGCATTAGTCATGGTCACAGCCTCGACTCGCGGCCGACTCGATGCCTGGATCGATTTTGATCGAAATGGGTCGTGGGCGGAACCGGCCGATCTCATTTTCAACAACCTTCTAATTGGCAGTGGCCCTAACACCCTCACCTTTCAGGTCCCGGCCGCGGCCAAAGAAGGCTCAACGTTTGCACGCTTTCGCTTCTCGCTTGCTGGCGTGCCTTCATTCGATGGCCTGGCGCTCTCCGGTGAGGTTGAGGACTATCCGGTAAAAGTCACGGCCGAGGAGCCGTTCGATTTTGGTGATGCGCCCGAGGATCCGAATGTGGTGGGTGCCGGGGGCGGGGGATATCCGACGACGCTTGCCCGCAACGGGGCGCGCCATCGCAAGGTGACGGGCTTCTATTTGGGCCAACGAGTGGATGTCGAGCCGGACGGTCAGCCAACCGCGAGCTCCGGTGGCGATGACTTCAATCCGAGTGGATTGGACGACGAAGACGGGGTGAGATTCCTGGGTGCGCTGGCGCCCGGGCATTTTGCGAGCGTGGAAGTCGTGGCCAGTGCCCCCGGCCGGCTCGATGCCTGGGTTGATTTTGCCCAGAATGGCAACTGGACGGATGGGGCGGATCAAATATTCAACGGCCAATCGCTGGTTGCCGGCACGAATGTGCTCACGTTTCTAGTGCCCGGCGCCGCTCACGCTGGATCAACCTATACTCGCTTCCGCTTCAGCAGCAAAGGGGGCTTGTCTCCCACCGGACTGGCCGAGGATGGAGAGGTTGAGGATCATCGGGTGCGAGTCTTGCAAGAACGGTGTGATCTCAGCTGCACAGGTCGGGATTTCTGGCTGACGTTCCCCGGAAACTACGCGCCCGATCCGGCCAATCCGCCGGCGCCTCAGCTTTGTGTGCTGGGCAACCCTGGCGCGCTGGTTACTGTGGAGATCCCCGGCCTGGGCTTCAATCCGACCACGCCGATTCCCCCGAGCGGGCTGTTGCATGTGCTGCTGCCGCGGGCGGCGGATTTGGCTGACCTCAATGACCTGGTGACGAATCGCGGGGTTCATGTCACGGCAACGGACGCGATCTCGGTTCATGCCATGGATCAAGTCCAGTTCAGCAGTGACGGTTACCTGGCTCTGCCCACGGAAGTGTTGGGAACGAGCTATATCGTGGTCGGATATAGCAACGTCTTTGGAGCGGTGCCTGAGCTCAACGGGAGCCAATTCGCCTTGGTGGCAACCGAAGATGACACCACCGTAAATATCACGCCCTCCGCAGTGGTCGGGAGTCATGATGCGGGGTTTTCGTATTCAATTTCCCTGAACACGGGTGATGTGTATCAGCTCGTGGAAACCAATGGCTCACCGGCAGATCTTACCGGGACACTCATCACATCGGACAAGCCAATTGGAGTATATGGAAGCCACGGTTGTGCGAGCATCCGCTCCCCCACCACATTCTTTTGTGACTATCTGGTCGAGCAACTGCTGCCCGTGAATCGTTGGACGGTGGAATACTATACCCATTCGCTGGCGACTCGATCGAACTACACGGTCCGGGTGGTGGCTGCCCAATCCAACACCGTGGCCTCGGTCAATGGCATCTTGGTCAACATCCCGGATCGGGGTGGATTTATCGAACGATCTGTCACCGGGCCCGCGAGGATCTTGAGTTCTCAACCCGTGATGGTAATCCAATACGCCAACAGCTCGGATGCCGATGACGTTGAGAATGCGGATCCGTTCATGGTCACCGTCCCGGGCCGCGCGCTTTACACCAGCAATCATGTCTTTTGCACCGCCGCCGCCGGATTTCTAAAGCACTTTATCAATGTGGTGTCACCCGCGGCCGCCGTCGCCAGCCTCCGCTTGGACGGCGTGCTCCCCGCTGTCGTTTTCCAGCCGATTCCGGGCACGCCGTTTGTCTGTGCGAGCATTCCGGTGACGGCCGGACGCCATTCCCTGACTGCTTCCCACCCAGTGGGAGTCATTGTTTACGGCTGGAACAAGTACGAATCCTATGCCTGGCCGGCGTGCTTATTCTTCGGTGACACAACCCCGCCCCACATCGAGTGTCCGACGAACGAGATTCGCCGCGAGCTGAATTCCGACGTCGCCAGCAACGTTGCGAGTTGCACGACGCCGATACCAGACTTGAGGAGACAGGCCACGGTTTCCGATAACTGTGATTTGGGGCGGGAGTTCCAGGTCCAGCAGAACCCGCCTCCCGGCACTCTCGTCGGAGTGGGCACCTGGCTGATTAAGCTCACCGTCACCGATGCGAGGGGTAACATGGGCATGTGCGTGGTGCCTTTCGTGGTGATCGATCTTAATCCAAACGGACCGTTTCGGCTGGACTGCCCGACACAGATCCGGACCCAGTGTACGACGAACAATGGTGCCTTCGTGACATACCCTGTCCGGTTGCTCAAAGGGTGCACGGTGACCAGCAATGAAGTTCTTTGCCTGCCCCCTTCGGGCAGCTTCTTCCCATCGGGAACCAATAGCGTCATCTGTCGGTTCCCGCTCGCAAACGGACAATCGATCGAATGCGCGTTCCCGGTGATTGTCGAATGCCGCCGGGTTTTGAATGTGCAATCGGTCCTGGGGCCGGGCGTGATTACTCTGGTATGGGATGAATCGGCCGATATTCGACTGGAATCGTCGACATCACCCCTTGGGCCCTGGGAGGGATTACCCGACGTCCATTCTGGTCAACCGCTGCCCCTGGGCCTTGAAACCAGTAAGTTCTATCGGTTGAACAGTTTCCCCTGAACACCTTCAAGCGACACTCTGAACGTTGGCGCCGCAGTGCCCCGCCGCCCGCCGCCTGTCGACCGCAGTCGCTCACTCCGAACCAAGATATCCGTTGGAGAAAAGCGATTCCGATTTCCTGCGGTCACCGTTGCTTGCCGGTTGCTCGACTATATTCCGCCAGCGCCTTCGGCATGATTTCCTTCAGATGTGCGATACGAGAACCATGACTTGGGTGCGTGCTGAGGAATTCCGGCGGTTGTCCGCCGCTGCCCGCGGCCGACATCCGTTCCCAGAATCCCACGGCCTCCTGCGGGTTGTATCCCGCTCGCGCGGCGTACAAGAGACCGCGCTCATCGGCATCGGTCTCATGATCCCGACTGAAAGGCATCAGGACGCCGAACTGGGTGCCCAATCCGAGAGCCCCCATCACAACCCGCCGCTGCTCCAAGCTCATGTCACCCAAAGCCACGGCCGCGGAAGCCCCCTGCATTACGGTGTTGAGCACCTCGGTCTTCAGCATCCGCTGTGAACTGTGTCGCAGCACCGCGTGGGCAATCTCATGGCCCATCACGACCGCCAGCCCGTCGTCGTTCTTTGCCACCGGCAATAAACCGGTATAGACCACGATCTTGCCACCGGGGAGGCAAAATGCGTTGACCTGCGGGCTGTCTACGACGCTCACCTTCCAGTCAAAACCGGGCTCGGCTTGGCGGACGATCTCGATCAACCGTTTCGCCACCCGGATCACTTGATCCGCCGCGGGGCCCGACGGCACCACCCGTTCGCTGCGCAGAACCTCTTGAAAACTTTGCAGCCCAAGGGTCTCACCCTGCTGATCCGTGAGCGAACCGCGAATCTTCCTGCCGGTCTCCGTGTCAATCACGGTGGGAGCCGAGGCGTATCTGAAGATGGCGAGCCCAATTGCAATCACGATGGGGACCATGAACCTCAGGGCGCGCCCGCGCCCGCTCGACCCTCGTGATGAATTCATTTCCATGGGCGTTGTATAACAGAAAAACAGCACTCGTGCGATATCTGAGGTAAATATCGGTCGACCGCTCATCCCGATCTCGGGAGTGCTCTGGCTCATGCGGGAGGAATTGATGAAGCAGATGACACGAAACAAGACGATGTCTGGCGATGGCCGTCTGCAACTCAATTACTCAGACACCGGATGAGTTGTTTGACGCTGCGAGGACGTTCGACCACTTTCAATCGCGTAATCATCATGAACACACCGATCCATCATCCGCTCGAACCCCTGACCGCCGAGGAAGTTCAACTCGCCGTCAAGTTGCTCAGGGACGCCGGCAAGATCACCCCGACGACGCGCTTCATCTCCGTCAGCCTGAAGGAGCCGGACAAGGCGTTGGTGCACAATTTCGACAACTCTCCGGACGGCCGTCGTGGGGCCTTCGCGCGCGAGGCCTTCGCCGTCCTGTTCGACAACTCCACCAACTCGTGCTTCGAGACGGCCGTATCGCTGACGGATCGCCGACTGCTCTTCCACCAGCACATCCCCGACGTGCAGCCCACCATGACGGCCGACGAGCAGGTCGAATGCGAGCAGGCCGTGCTCGCCAGTCCTGAGTTCAAAGCCGCTCTCAAGAAACAGTATGGCATCGACGACACCCGACTCGTCATGGTCGACATTTGGAGCGCCGGCAATTACGGCTCGGAAGAAGACCGCACCCGCCGCCTTGCCCGGCCACTTTGCTTCCTGCGCACGGATCCGACCGACAACGGCTACGCCAAGCCGATCGAGGGATTGCGCCCCGTGGTTGATCTGAACACGATGAAAGTGATCCGCATCGAGGAGTACGGACATTGGCCGCTGCCGCCCCAAAGCGGAAACTACGCCGCCGACCGTGTCACCCCGATGCGCGCGGACATCAAGCCGTTGGAGATCACGCAACCCGCGGGGCCCACCTTCGAAGTCGAGGGAAACGTCGTGCGCTGGCAGAAATGGAGCTTCGTCGTTGGATTCAATGCCCGCGAAGGCTTGACGCTCAATCATCTTCGCTATGAAGACAATGGCCGGAAGCGATCGGTCCTCTATCGTGGCTCGCTTTCTGAAATGGTCGTCCCCTACGGTGACCCGGCTCCGCAACAGGCGCGAAAGAACGCGTTCGACGCTGGCGAATACGGCCTCGGCTATTGCGCGAACAGTCTCGAGTTGGGTTGCGACTGCCTTGGCCTGATCCAGTATTTCGACGGCCATCTTTGCACGAGCCGCGGCGAGCCGTTGACCATCAAGAACGCGGTCTGCATGCACGAGGAGGATTTCGGGATCCTCTGGAAGCACACCGATCGCCGCCTGCCTGCAAAGCCCGAGGTGCGCCGCTCCCGCCGATTGGTGATCTCGTCGATCGCAACGGTTGAGAACTACGAGTACGGCTTTTTCTGGTACCTCTACCAGGACGGCAACATTCAATTCGAGATCAAGCTGACCGGCATCCTGTCGCTCGGCGCCTTGCACCCCGGCGAGAAGTCCCCCTATGGGTCCATGATTGCACCCCAGCTTTACGCACCGAATCACCAGCACTTCTTTAATATGCGCCTGGATGTGGATCTCGACGGCACGGCCAACTCCGTATACCAGATCGATGTGGTTCCCGATAAGCTTGGGCCGGAGAACCCGTTCGAGAACGCATTCACCGCGCAGGCGCGGCGGTTGGAAAGCGAAAAGGAGGCGCGGGCATCCCTGAACCTTGAGTCCGCGCGTACCTGGAAGATCGTAAATCCGAACGTCAAGAACGCCGTCGGCGAACCGGTGGGTTACAAGTTTTTCCCGGGCGATAATTGCTTTCCGTACGCGTCAAAGAACGCGTGGTGGCGGAAACGCGCCGGCTTCGTCGATCACCATGTCTGGGTCACGCCCTATCGGGAAGAGGAACGCCATGCCGCTGGCAACTATCCGAACCAGAGCCAACCGGGCGACGGTCTCATCCGCTGGACGGAAGCGGACCGCAAGCTGGCCAACACCGATGTCGTCCTCTGGTACACCTTTGGCCACACCCACCTGCCGCGGCCGGAGGACTACCCGGTGATGCCGACGGCGTACATCGGCTTTATGCTGAAGCCGAATGGATTCTTTAAGGAGAACCCGGCGAATGATGTGCCGCCGTCAGCGAAGAAGTCGGCGGGCAAAAGTCCGTGTTGTTCGGGATAATCCTCCGCTCAGGGGCTTGTAAGGCGGAAAGGTCAGGAGCGTTCGGCGCCGAGCTTCTGACGTTCGGGAGACCAGCAGGTTGTCCGTCCGCCGACGTTTTCGCGCACTAACGGTTTCTTGGAACGTGGGCAGCGGCCACCTTCTTTCCAGCGGTGATTGAAGAGCCAAGAATCGGGCGGATCCGACCAATTCGTCCCAATGACATCCATCGCATCCGTGCAAACTTGGTGGAGCGTAGTGTGGAGTTTGCGCACTGCCTTGGGGCCAAAACCACCGGCCTTCGCCTTGGGGTGAAAGCCGGCCCTCCAAAGCACTTCATCCGCCATCCAGTTACCAATTCCTGGAAACCGTTCCTGCATGAGGAGGACGGCCTTAATGGGTGTTCGGGCGCGACGGCGGAGAAACGCATGGACCACGTCCACTGTAAATGCGTCGGATAAAATTGCCGGTGGGATTTTCTCCCACCAAGGCGGTAGGCCATCACCTTGCCAAAAGAGGATGCGTCCAAACTGCCGCGGATCAACGAAGACCAATTCCGTCCCGCCACTCATCGTGAGCACGAAATGATCATGAGGCGTCGGGGCGCGCTTCGCATTCCCACACTCGAGCCGACCCGTCATGCCGAGATGAACACCCACCCAAGCTCCACCCTCAAATCGAAACGCCATCTGCTTCGCGGCCGCCAAAGAAGATTCGAGCATTTTTCCAACCAACGCGTGGCTGAGTATCTTAACGGCGAGTCCACGTCCGACGCGGGCCTTGGGATTTAAGTGCACCGATCGAACCGCCTTCTTCAGGCCGGGATTCCAGCGCCGACGAAAGAATTCTACCTCAGCAAGTTCAGGCATTTGAGAAGGTTGATGGCATTTTCCCGGAACCGTACTCGAGGTAGCTTAGCCCGTCGAGAGTCATAGAAAATGGCTCGGCAAACCAGTCTCCCTCCGGCCGAGTCCTCGCGATCGAGTCGTTTCGAGGCGTTGGAATATCGCGGCACCCTTGGACTCCGAGGTCGGCATAGCCAAGGTCATCCGAGACAATGCTGACAATGTTGGGAGGGGTGGCAGACACGGAGCGGGCGCTGCGGCCCACGCCGGTGCAGTGGCAATCCCGGCGAGGAAGCCCGGATTAATAGGTTGAATATCAGTCGTTGCGAAAGTACGTGCATTCATCGAAAGGATAGGCTATGAAAGCTTCGTGGCACTGAGCAAAGTTAAGAAAGTTGCGACTGAAGTTGAGAATGCCCGCTTTCAAAAGCGGAAGGATGTTGTTGCTGCGGTGCAGCGAGGGGAGTCTCCGACGGTGGTAGCTCGAGTTTTTGGGGTGGCGATCCGCAGCGTATTTGATTGGCTCTCGTGGTATCGGCAAGGTGGTTGGGATGCCTTGCTTGAAGGAAGGCGAAGCGGACGACCCAAGAAGGTAAACGGCGCGATAATGAAATGGATCTACCGGGCAATTACCCTCGGTAACCCTCGCCAATATCAATTTGAATTCTGCCTATGGACGCTTGGAATCATTCGGCAGATGCTCAAACAAGAGCACGGAATCATTCTGAGCAAGAGCGCCGTGTGCCGCCTGCTGCAACAATTGGGTCTAACCCCGCAGAGGCCTCTCTATAAAAGCTTCAAACAAAACCAAAAGGAGATGCGTGAGTTTCTCGAAAAAACCTATCCAGGGCTTCGAGAACAAGCTCGCCGCACCGGGGCACTGATCTTTTTCGTCGACGAAGCCTCGATTCGCTCAGATTCCCACCGCGGAACTACCTGGGGCAAATCGGGAGAAACTCCAGTGGTGCGGGATACCGGAGATCGATTTGGAGTTCGTCTCATCAGTGCGGTGAGCCCGCGAGGGGATATGAAGTTCGGTTGCTTTGAGGGAACAATGGACGGTGATCGGTTTGTAGAATTCCTGGAAAAGCTTCGTCGCGATGCGGGTCGCCCAATTATTGTCATAGCCGACAATGCGTCTTACCACCACGGCAAACCTGTTCAGAAGTATCAGGCTGCTCATCCTGGGGAAGTGACCGTTGCGAACCTACCGCCTTATAGCCCGGAGCTCAATCCCGACGAACAAGTATGGAACAATGCTAAAGCACGACTGGGACGGTTATTTCTGGATTCTAAAGTAACGATGAAAGCGGCGGTCAAATCGACGATGCTATCGATTCAACACAACGTCGAACTGGTGAAATCGTTCTTCAAGCTAAAGGACACGCTCTACGCGGCGATTGAGTAGTATGCACGTACTTATGCAACGACTGATAAGAGTCCTAAGCCGATCCAATTTTCTGGCTTCTCGCAGCCGGCTTGCTCGAGATGGCCAGGATCAGAAAGACGATGGCAACTAGACAGGCCCCTACCGCGACGGACACCGCCGCAGTCCATCCGAAGGCGGCGGCTAGGCGCGGCGTGATGGCGGGCGAGAAGATGCCGCCGAAATTGCCGCCGGTGTTGAAAATGGCTCCGGCACTGCCACCGCGTCGGCCTCCGGACTCGACCGCCATGGCCCAGAGCGGTCCCTCAACGAGTCCCAAGGCCGCCCAGGCCAACGCCAGACTTGTGACGACCCAAATCGGCTGACTCACGGAGAGCCCTACGCTCAAGAATACGGCCCCACCGAGGAGTCCGGAAATCGCCACCTGCAGTCGGGACCGGGCCTGGCTCGATCCAGCCTTCCGACCCAGCCAGTCAGCCAGAAATCCCCCGGAAAACATACCGAAAGCCGTCGCTAAGTATAACACAGTCGTATATGCCCGGCCCGTCACCTTGTCCAGATGCATCACATTGTCGAAGTAGCTGTGACTCCAGTAAACGAACAGGTTCTGATAGTAACCAATGAAGGCGTAGGCGGCGGTTAGGAAGAGTACCCTTCGACAGCGCAGCAGGCTCCACCAGGGTGCGTACTGCTCGCCGTCGTTGACGACGGAAGTTACGGTCGAAATCTCCGACGATCGACGGCGGGTGGCGAACATCCAAAGAAGTGCCAGGGCACCCGTGACGCCCCCCATGAAAACGAAGGTGCCGGGCCAGTTGAGTCGGTCCATCAGAAATCCGAAAGCGAACGGAGCCGCGGCGCTGCCTAGCAAAGCGGTCCCCAGGATCAGTCCGTTTGCCTCCGCCCGGCGCCTCGCAGGCACCGTAATCGAGACCATTCTGCCGGAGGCAGGATAGATCGGCGCGGTGAATATGCCCATCAAAGCCCGCGTGATCAGAAGTCCGGCAAACAGTCCGGTCGCCGGAACAAGAAACTGCCCGATCGCTCCCGTCATGGTTGCAAAGAATGCCGTGCCAAGCCCCATCACAATAAGAGCCACCCGCGGGCCCGCACGGTCCGTCAACCAACCGCCGGGCAACATGAAAACGGTATAAGCGACCAGCAACGCCGAGTAGATGTCTCCCATCTGGCTTTCCGTGAGGATGCCTTCGGGAATGATCTTGCCAGCACCGGCTTCTGACATGCTGGTGCGATTGAAATAACTGAGAAAACTGAAAGCCATGAGCAGGCCGACGAGGCCCCGAGGCATTCTCCCATCCGGCGTTTCCGGAGAACCACTCTGTCTCACGGCCGGCTCGTTGTTCATCGGATTCCTCTTCTATCGTAGGGCCGGATCAGGTTGATCTCAGTGCGGTTGAGTTCGAGTCCGAAACCGGGTGTCGTTGGGAGCTCGATGTAGCCTTGCTCCGGCAGGGGCTCGTTTTGGAACATCTTGCCAAAGTTCGCCTCAATTTGATCACCCCTTTCGCTCATCATCATGAACTCGGCCAATCGGATGTGATCATAGGCCATCGCCATGTAGTAGCCGTAAACCCCGCAACCGTGAGGTACAAGCGCCACCGATTGGGCACTGGCGAGAGCTACGATTTTTGAAAACTCGGTCGGGCCTCCCATCCACATGACATCTGGCTGCAACAACTGGACCCCCGCATCGATCAGCTGCTGGTATCCGAATTGAGTGTACTCGTGTTCGCCCGTGGCGAAGGTGGCGCACCCGCTCATGCTTTCAAACCTCCGTCCCAACTTCGCATGACCCGCGTAGTCATCCGGCATTAGGGGCTCTTCAATCCATGTCAGGTCGTATGGTTTTAGTCGCTGGGCGAGGTCGGCCGTATATTCAACATCCAGGGCCATGTAGCAATCCAGCATCAGGGGAAAATCGGGCCCAACGGTCTTCCTCCAACCTTCAATAAACGCAACGTTGGATTTCATGCCTGCGTGGCCGGCGGACGGCCCATAGGGAAGCGGAATCTTGGCTCCAT
This sequence comes from Akkermansia muciniphila, assembly GCA_945900455.1. Taxonomy (GTDB): domain Bacteria; phylum Verrucomicrobiota; class Verrucomicrobiia; order Limisphaerales; family UBA9464; genus SIBK01. The sequence continues at coordinate 13,689 of CAMDJH010000003.1, read as the reverse complement.
GAAACCCAAGGTCTTTCGCCAGGTCGGGCCGAGATGTTGTTGCATAGACCGGAATACGTTCCTTGGTTCTGCCACCCATTAGATTGTAGACCGGCTCATTGAGCGTTTTTCCATATAGATCCCACAACGCAAGATCGATCGCGCTGATGGCGTGCAGGGCCAATCCTTTTCGGCCGTAGTGGATCGAGGCCCGGAACATTTGGTCCCAAATATGAGATCGGTCGCTGGCCGTCTGCCCCTCGACAAAGAGAGCCAGGTGTCGCTCGATGAGGAAGGCCGCCGCCTCTCCACCGGTGCTGAGGCCAATCCCGACGAGACCGTTTTCATCTTCGATTTCAACAATAACCGAAGGAACATTGGCGACTCCCCAGGACTTCCTCGACCCCGAGTACTTCGGGAATCGGGACATCGGGTTGGTGATTGGCGGATGCGTCTTCTCATGATCCCAGCTTCCGTCGGCAGCGGTTTGTCCCAGAATCCAATGGGTCTCGGGAGTGTCATGGACGTCGCTGGCACCGTATCCATCGGCTCGGGAGACAAGGGCGCGGACTTCCTTTATTTTAGGCCCGCCACGAGTGGGTTTGACGTCACTGAAGGGTCTTGGTTCGAGAAGCATCGGAAGCCTTTACGTTTTCAACACAGCACCAAACTGCTATGTGCTAATAGCCGCCAAGTCCACCGGCGCGCCGGGCACGTAACGGCGCAGGGTCTTGCGGGGTTCCGGCGCCTTATAGTGACGCTTGAGGCCGCTGTCGGCGAGCGCCGCAGCCGGAACCCGGGCGACGAATTCGGCAAACGTCTTTTCCACCCGGTCCCGCAATAGTTTCTGGCCAGCCTTGGTTTCCCAGAACTCCTCCTCAATCTTGGCCAGCGCCCGGGCTGCCTCGTCCGGTCCGAGGTCTTCGCGGCGGGCCAACACCCAAAGCAAGTCGGGATCCTCCGGCAGGGACACCGGAAACGGCACGAACGGAGTCTTGATTTCCTCCTCCTCAACCTCACCGGGTGGCAGGACCTTGATACGGTTGGTAATCTTTCGATCGTCCGTCAGCGCGATCTCCACCGCCACGGCGTCGCCTTTTTCCGTCGGCGTGACCACGACATTCTCCGCGCCAAACCGCTCGGCAAGCTCGCTTTCATATCGCGCAACGGTGGCCGGTTCCACATCGGGCAAGGACCCTTCGGCGCACGATTTCTCGAAGGATTTCAGACTGTTGATCAGACGGACCTCTTTGGCCACTTGCTCATAGATGGCGGCGGCGAGATGGGTGTCGCGGGTCACCGTGGGCAGCACTTTCTGGAGCAGGTCCAGAAATTGCGCGTCGGTCAGGTTTTTTGACTTCATCGATTTCGGTAAGAATTAGCGGACGGCGGTTGTGCCCGTTGTCGAAGGAAACTGCAATGGGAATGCGAGCACTCCGACCTTGATCAAACGTCTCAACTCAGGACTCTTCTATCGATTCGTCCTCCGACCAGTCACTCACCTGCCAACCACCGCCTTGACGTTCGATGAGAAGTTTTGCCTCCGCCGGTTTCTCGGGATCCATGACCCAGATGTCCGTATCGCGTCCGGTGCGGCGAGTGCTGCTCCAGGCGATTCGTCCGCCGGAGTGGGACCAGCGAGCACCGGTGTTCCGGGACTTGCCGTCGGTCAACTGGGTTACCCGGCCCTCCGCGACGTCGTAGCGGTGCAATTGGAAAAACTCACCACCGCCGGAGTCTTGAGAAAAAACAATGTATTTGCCCTGGCGCGGCTGAAATCTGCCGCCCGCGACGGGTTCTGTAAAAAAGGTCAATTGCCGGCGTGCGCCACCGGGCTGTTGCACGCGGTGCAACTGCGCGGTGTCCGCAAAGCGGGTAACGATGAGCATTTCCCGCCGGGTCGGGTGCCAACCCTGGAAAGATGCGGTGCGGAACTCCAGGTAACGCCCGGTACGAGCCCTCAGGTCGGCCGTGTGCGCAGGAATACCTTGGACAACGAGATTGTCCGGGACTTGGGCGGTGGCAGCGGTAACAGTCAGGGCAAGCACACTCCCCGTTGTGCATCACCGATTCCCAATCATGATCCTCTCCGGATAGTTGGCCTCTTTCATGCGTATAAGGTCTTTGTCCTTCAGACCCGCCGGCGTGGTCTTCGAGACGCCCTTGAGCCGTTGGGTAGTTCCCTCGCGCCAACGCCACAACTCGCTGTGACCATCCGCAAATGAGAAGATGCCGCCATTTCCATGCCGGCTCGCGGGCGTATTCTGCCACTGCGTCTTGCTGTCTCCCACGTTCACCGCAAAATATCCATCGTCGACGCTGCATTCTTCAGGTTTGGGATCCGAATTCTCGTCGATGAAGACCATGGCTTGCGACGGGCCCGGCTCCACGATATCGGAGTCTTTTTTGTTCTCACGGTTGTTCGGGTGCACAAAGAGTGCCCCGTCGCTATTCAGTCCCATCATACCTGTCATCGAAAAACTTCTTACCCGCGTCCCCTTTCGGGCGGCTCCAACTCCAATTCCCAGAGTGTCTGCGGGACACTGGTAGATTTGCACCGATCCATTGTACGCATACAGGCGTCCATTGATGATGTGCCAAGAAAAAATCGATCTTGGCACCGTTCATCCAGGATGACCCTGACATTTTCGCAAATCGAGATGCGGAGGGGATTCGGCAAAGTTGAGAGCTTCGAGGCGTTCTCTCTCGCCGAGCACGGTGCGGAATTGCCGTTGGAATATTTTGGAGCTTGCTTGGGGTCTTCCATTCTGGGGTCCGGATTATTTTATGAGTCGTAAAAATATGGTGTGCAATCAGTTAACCGATATTATTGTCGGGCAACGCGTGAGACAACCGGACAACGGCATCGATCCGAACCATCGTTTTTTCCCGTCGACTTTAGTACCAATTTCGAAGCCGTGGACGGGTCCTTCCGAGTATTCGGGAGGTTTTGTCGTCACTTTTCAAAAAAAGGGGAATCACTGGTTTTTCGACGCGTTCGCTTGACCGCGAAGGTTCGTTGTCCGAGCGTGCCCGCCGTCAAGGCGGAATTGTTCCGTCCTGTCCCTGAATTCATGTCCAAATCGCTGATTACTTCGATTCTCATGGCCGCAACCTTATCCGGGACCGTCCTCGCCGCGGACAAGCCTGACTTGAAAGATCCCCGGCTGCGGGCCAGTTACTGCGTCGGCACCGACATCGGGTCGAGCCTCAAGCGCCAAGAGTTGGACTTGGACTCGACGGCGTTGGCCGCCGGATTGGCCGATGCCTTTGCTGGAAAAATGGCATTAACGGACGCGGAAATCCGGGACACGCTCAACGAATTCAAGACCTCCCTCTCCGCAAAAATGGAAGCCAAGGCCAAGCTGGCCGGCGTGGAGAATCTCAAGAAAGGCAGCGAATACTTGGCCGCGAACGGTAAGAAGGCTGGCGTAAAAACCACCCCGAGCGGCTTGCAGTACAAGGTGATCAAGTCCGGGGCCGGGAAATCTCCCACCACAACGGACACGGTGAAGGTTCACTACCATGGCACGCTGGTAGACGGCTCCGTATTCGACAGTTCCGTCGACCGGGGTGAACCGGTCACTTTCCCCGTCTCCGGCGTAATTCCCGGATGGACCGAAGCCCTGCAGTTGATGAAAGCCGGTGACAAGTGGCAGTTAGCGATTCCCTCGACCCTAGCCTACGGTGAACAAGGGCCTGGCGGAAAAATCGGTCCTAACAGCACACTGATCTTTGATGTCGAATTGCTTGAGATTGAAAAGGCAAAATAGCGACGGCGATCGCCGCTCTAGGACGCGCCCTTCCATTTTTGTAAGTCAAGAAGCGGAGGGGATTTGGCAACGATGAGAGCGGCGCGGCGTTCACGGCCGCCGTGCGCGGTGCGTAACTTCCGTTATCATCCCCACGGCTCGCGCCGTGGGCTACGGTCTGCCGCCGCTCCGCGGCTTTTCTAAATGCCAATCTCCCATCAATGGGCGCGTCCTGTCGAACGGGGGCGCATCCCGAAGTTGTTGGAGATTTTAAGTTCCAAAGCACGGATTCGTCGTGATTTGTGAAGAGAACATTGACTGCCATTAGGCTGCGGAGCAGCCGTTCTCATTATGGATCTGATAGGAATGCCGGGAGGTGAAAAGGCATAGTGAGAATTGCTGCGATACCATGCACAGCGTTTTGCCCCATTCGGTGACGGTAGTTCAGCTCCTTCGATCCGAGCTATCTAACTTTCACTGCTTTGCCCTGGATCCATGGCTTCCAGGTCGCCCCATCCTCCGAATACGACCAAACATACGTAAACGTCTTCCCGTCGGACGAAAAGATCGACGAGGATTTGAATTTGTAGCTCTTTCCATGCACGATCTGGCTCCAATGCGACCGCCAGGTATTTCCTTCGAGCGTGCCCTCGGCATGCATTGCACTGCCGTTGCTGTCGTAAAAGAAACTGCGGTAGGTGTGAGCTTCCGAATCGTAGTGGTACACAATCGTGTAGCTGTTGGGCTGGCCGGCGAGTCTACCCGTGCCACGTTCCTCGACAAACAATCCATTGTGAACAAACTGAATTTCCGTGTCGAATGTAGCCGCGCCAGCGGGCCCGAACGGAGAGGCTTCGTCCACCTCGTTTAGTTTCCAGCTCCCGACAAAAAGCGAGAGTTTCTTAATTTCGGGTCCAGGTTTCGCCGGAGATTCCTGGGCAGAGAGTCGGGGTTCGACGAGACAAAGCACCAAGGCAAGGATGACAAAAGATGATTTCATGGATGACGGAGCATCTGCCTGGACCCGGGGTTTTAAAAGCCCTTTTTCGAGGGCGAGCCGCTCGGATCCAGAAAGGTCAATCTTCGGACCCGGCGTTGAAACGCCGGGCTTATGTCGATCGTCCCTCGGGGACAAACGTGAAAATATGGCCAAACTCCAGGGCTATCGCCGCCAGTATTGTTAACTCCGCTGGAAAATCTTTCCGCGAGCAGCCAGCCACAAGAGCAAGATCAATAAGGCATAGGGAATCAGACTCAGGGCGTCCGAACCGCCCCCTTCGAAAAACGGGTTTGCCCGGGTCGCCCACTGGGTGAGAGCGTCGTCCACATTGCCCATCCTCGCGGACATGAAGGCGACGACAATGCCGGCGATGCTGCCTCCAGCGATGTATCCAGACGCCATCAAGACCCCAGGGCTGCGATCGCTTTCCGCCGTCATTTCCTCCTCCGACCACCCCGCCCGCATGCGGGCGGGCTTCTCCTGGCGATCGACCAGCCATCGGACCAAGCCGCCAACGAAAATCGGGAGTGAAACCGCAAATGGCAGGTAGACACCGACGGCGAAGGCGAGCGAGCCGATGCCGCAAAGTTCGAGCATCAACGTCACCATGGCGCCAAACAACACCAGGGCCCACGGGAGTTTGCCGCCCAAGATTCCCTTGATGATATAACTCACCAGAATGGCTTTGGGTGCATCCAGCTTCTTTACCTCGTGACCGCCCGCAACCTTCGGATACTGGCCATTGATTCCTGGATCCACCAACCAGACGGCGCGCCCCGCGTCATCCATTAGAAACTTCCTGGCCGCCCCTCCCGCCCGATCCGGCTCGTGCCATACTCGATAGACGCCGGGATCCGATCTTGCCTGCGGACCCGTCAGCTTCTCCCGCGGTGCTCCCGCTAGTTTTTCGGCCGTCACCCGAAGATCGGGTGCCACCTCCGCTGCGCGGACATACGTTGTCGCGTCCCGGTTTAGTGTCAGCAACACCGGACCGAGCACCAAGGCTGATGCAGCAGCTCCGATCAGGATCGCCAACTGTTGAGCGCGGGGAGTGCCTCCCAGCAGGAATCCAGTCTTCAGGTCCTGGGATGTCGTTCCACCATTCGATGATGCGATGCAGACAATCGCTCCGACCGACAGCGCGGTGACGAAATAGCCACTCCCCGACCAACCCACGAGCCGGAAAATCAGGCAGGTAAAAAGCAGTGTTGCGATCGTCATTCCGGATATCGGGTTCGAGGACGAGCCGATTTCACCGGTCAAGCGTGAGGACACCGTCACAAAGAGGGATCCAAACAGCAGAATTAGCAACGCACCCGGCAGGTTCATTTGCAGCGGGCTCGCCGAAAGGATCGCGACCAAGAGTCCGAGGATGCCGATTCCCACAAACTTGAGGGAGAGATCCCGCTCCGTGCGGAGACTCGTGAACGGACCGGCCCTGGTTTCCGTGAGATCCGCCAGTCCGCCACGGATTCCTCGCCAGATTGTGGGCAGGGAGCGGCCCAGGCTGACCAATCCGCCCGCCGCCACCGCACCCGCTCCGATATAAAGAATGTAACTATCGCGGATTTCCCGGACTCCCATGTCCCGGATTAGCTTGATTCCCGGAGACAACGGTTCGGCCAATCCCGCTCCAAAGAATCGGATCATTGGCACCAATACGAGATAGCTAAGGACGCCGCCCGCTGCCATCACCCCCCCGATCTTGGGACCGATGATATAGCCCACTCCCAGCATCTCTGGCGATATTTCGGCTGCGAGCGATCCGGTGGCGAGAGGGGCGCCGAAGACGTGAGCCACGGTGTCTTTCCACAACTTCAAGGCCCGGCAAAGCGTGTTATAGATGAGACCAATCCCAAATCCGGCAAAGACAGCTCCGGCACTCACCCCGGCGACGGATCGGCCGGAGCGGAACGACGCGTGAGCGGCGGCGCAGGATTCCGCATTGGCACCCGCCTTGAGCACTTCAGCGCACGCCGTGCCTTCGGGATATTTTAGCACGCCATGCTGTTGAACGATCAGAGCCCGCCGCAATGGAATCATCAGAAGGATCCCCAGCAAGCCGCCCAGCACCGCGACGAGCAGAGTCCGCGTCCATTCCAGATCAAACCCAAGGATCAGGATCGCCGGCATCGTCACGCCAATGCCAAATGCCAGAGATTCCCCCGCAGAACCCGCCGTCTGCGCAATGTTATGTTCCAGGATCGTTGCATCCCGGGCTCCGAACCAGCCTCCAAACTTCGACCACAGCCGGAACAGGGTCATCGAAATCACCGCGACCGGAATACTGGCGCTGACCGTCAAGCCGACTTTCAGCGTCAGGAAGACCGACGACGCTCCGAAGATCATTCCGAGCAGCGTCCCCACCAGGATCGCACGGGGCGTAAACTCGCGCAGCGTTGACTCCGGAGGGATAAAGGGTGCGACCGCTGTCTTTTGAGCCGGGGACATGTCGAAGACGATGCCTCGGTCCAGCGCGGAGCGGAACAACAAATGTCGGCGGTATCCCCCTCACAAACGCGCCACCAACAACTCACGCTGAAAAATCAGTTCCTTGGGAAGGTGCTGGTACAGGCGCATGAATAGCTCATCGTGCGACAGGATTTCCCGCCTCCATTCGTCCGGGTTCATGGCCTGCAATTCATCGAACCGCGCGCGATCAATCTCCGGGAGATCCCCGAGATCAAAATCCTCCCATCGAGGCACCCATCCGAGGGCGGCCTCGTTCGCGCCGACGCTCCCCTCGCAACGGCCCAGAATCCATTGCAGGACCCGCATGTTGTCGCCAAAACCGGGCCAGAGAAACTTGCCATCTGCGCCCCGACGAAACCAGTTCACATTGAAGATCCTTGGGGGAAACGGAATGCTCTTCCGCATGTCGAACCAATGGCGAAAGTATCGCCCCATGTTATATCCACAGAATGGCAACATCGCCATGGGATCGCGGCGCACCTGACCCACCTGCCCAGTCGCCGCCGCGGTCGTTTCACTGCCCATCGTGGCGCCCAGAAAGACGCCATGACTCCAATTGAATGCCTCAAACACCAACGGCACCGTGGTCGCCCGCCGCCCGCCGAAGATGATAGCATCCAGCGGCACTCCTTGGGGATCCGTCACCTCCGGTGCCAGCATCGGATTGTTTTCCATCGGCGCCGTGAAACGGGAGTTCGGATGCGCCGCCTTTTCCCCCGAAGCCGGAGTCCACGGCCGACCCTGCCAGTCGAGACACTCCGACGGCGCGGGATCGTCGTGCCCTTCCCACCAGACCGTGCCATCCGGCTTGAGCGCGACGTTCGTAAAGATCGTGTCGCGCTGGATTAGCTGCATCGCGTTGGGATTCGTCCGCCCGTTCGTCCCGGGAGCCACTCCGAAATAGCCGGCCTCGGGGTTGATTGCCCACAGACGGCCATCCGGACCCGGCCGCATCCAGGCAATGTCGTCACCCACCGTCCAGATGCGCCAACCGACGTACCGGGCGGGTGGAACCATCATGGCGAAATTGGTCTTGCCGCATTGGCTGGGAAACGCCGCGGCGATGAACGATTTTCGTCCATCCGGAGCCTCCACTCCCAAGAGCAACATGTGTTCCGCCATCCAGCCTTCATCCCGCCCCAACCAGGAGCCCAATCGAAGCGCGAGGCATTTCTTGCCCAGCAATACGTTGCCGCCATAACCCGACCCAACTGAGATGACGCTGTTATCTTGAGGAAAATGGCAGATGAAACGCCGGTCGGGATGCACGTCCAATAAGCAGTGCAGACCGCGGCTGAAATCATCGGAAACCCCGAGGTGCTCCCAGGCAACCTTGCCCATCCGAGCCATGATTCGCATGCTCAGGACGACATAGATCGAATCGGTGAGCTCGACCCCCACCTTTGTCATCGGGGAACCGGCCGGTCCCATCAGGTACGGCACGACATACAGGGTCCGCCCACGCATCGCACCCTGGGTCAACTCTCGGAGTCGGGCGTACATTACCTTCGGATTTACCCAATTGTTGGTGGGCCCCGCGTCGTCCTCGTTCCGGGTACAGATAAAGGTCGATTGCTCGACCCGGGCAACGTCGTTCGGGTTCGATCGATGATAAAAGCACCCGGGAAACTTCTCCGCGTTTAGACGGATGAGAATTCCCTTCGCAACCGCTTCCTCTTCGAACGTTTGCTTTTCGGCCACCGATCCATCGCACCAATAAATCTGAGCGGGTTGGCACAATCGGGCCTGTTCCTCGACCCAAGCGAGAACATGGGGATTGTCGGTATTCGGCTCGCTGCCCCTAAGCGTAGGCTCGGTGACGTTCATCGGGCGAGTATGCAATAAAGCCGGAGTGCCGTCATGTTTTTGTCGCTCTCAGAGGGCTCAGTGACGGCCGCGTCCGGATCAAGCAACCCGCGCTTGCTGCCTTCCGCCGAAACCCATACTGTCGTGAGATATTGGAGCCGACGATCAATCTCGGGAAGAGCGGTTCAAAGCGAGGTGCCCACTCCCCGCGATTTGGCCCGCTAAGCGGGCAAAACCCAACCGCCGCGGCGCACCCTATCGGCCCGATGTGACTCCGTTTCTGCCTGCATGCGATGCATCCCCCCGACTCTCCGTCCCTCAACCGTCGACCCGTTGTCTTGATCCCCGCTTACAAGCCGGAGGTCGCACTGATTCGAGTCGTCACGGAGCTCCAGTCCGCACCCGAAATCGCGGGTGTCCTCGTGATTGACGATGGGAGCGGTTCGGAATTCTCGCCCGTGTTCGAGGTTCTAAGGCGGCTGCCCCGGGTGCACCTGCTCGCCCATGCAGTGAATCTTGGGAAAGGGGCCGCTCTTAAGACCGGCCTCAATCATGCCGCTGTAACGCATCCCGAATCCGTGGGAGTCGTCACCGCGGACGCCGATGGTCAACACGCGCCCGCGGACATCCTCAGGGTGGCGGCAACCCTCGCTGAGGTTGGTGCCGGACACCTGGTCCTGGGGGTGCGCGCCTTCGATACCGCGGTCCCACTTCGAAGTCGGTTCGGCAATTCCTTGACTCGACGGATAATGAGAATCGTCACCGGTCAGGCAATCCGGGACACGCAAACGGGGCTGCGCGGAATTCCCCTGGGATTCATCCCGACTCTCTTAAAACTCCGGCCAACCGGTTATGACTTTGAGCTCGACATGCTCGTCACCTGCAAAGGCGCCGGCATCCGCATTCAAGAGATTCCCATCTCGACAATCTACCTCGATGGCAATCGCTCCTCACACTTCAATCCGCTGCGAGACTCGATGCGGATCTATTTTGTATTCATACGCTTCAGCGCCGTCTCCCTGGTCACAGCACTGATCGACAACGGGGTGTTCATCCTCGGGATGCTCCTCGGGCAGAATGTCGCGGCAAGCCAGATTCTAAGCCGGTTCGTCGCGGGAATATTTCAATTCACCGCATCCCGCCAAGGCGTTTTTCGCTCCGCGCTTCCCGTGCGCGTCGCCTTGCCAAGATTCTGCCTGGTTGCCCTGGTATCCGGAGTCTTGAGCTACCTCCTGATCCAAAGCATCCTGCACTATGTCAGCGCCCGCGTGGTACCCGCCAAATTGCTGGCCGAAACCATACTCTTCATCACCAGTTTTGTCGTCCAGCGCGACCTGGTTTTCTCAGCCGGATCCAGATCAAGTTCGACCGCACATGCATGAAGGCCACCGATTGGGATCAATACTATAAACAGCCGGCATTCGCCGCAAGACTCACGCGCCCCATCACCTACGCTGCCGTTCTGCGTGCAATCCGGACGCACGGGAGCCCGTCACCAACAATTGTCGAACTAGGTGGAGGCGGTAGCCGCATTTACGATGTCATTCGCGACGCCGTTCATCCATCCGAATACCACATCGTCGATACTAATGGCTACGGGCTGAGCCTCGTTCGCGAACGATCCGGATCCAACGCCATTCGAACCCATCAATGCGACGTTCGGACCGTAGATCTGGGAAAGCTCGTCGATGTTGTTTTCAGCCTCGGGTTGATTGAACATTTCGACCCATCCGGAACGAGGGAGGCTATCCGCGCGCATCTGCGGCTTCTTAAATCGGGCGGCGTTGCGATCATCACGTTTCCCACTCCCACCCTCATGTATCGAGCCGCCCGCAGTTTCCTAGAGCTTGTGGGCCAGTGGATCTTTCACGATGAACGCCCGCTTTGGGTAGATGAGATCAAACGGGCGATCGAACCTGAAGGTAAATTGGTCCACGAAGTACTAATCTGGAAGATTCTTCTGACGCAGCGACTCGTCGTCATTCAAAAGCGTTAACTCATCCACGGTGCCTAAGGAAACCCATGAACCGGCTTTCTGGGAGCGTCGGCATCCTGCTGGCGAGACCGCAGAAAGGACCATAACTCGCCGGCAGGGATGCCGGCGCTCCCAGGTTCATGGCATCACGGCGCGCACTTTTAAGTTCGGTGAGTTCTCTCTCTGGGGTCATTTCTGAGGCGATCGCCTTTTTGCAATTTCAGATTCGGCCCATGCGAGATTGTTGCGAGCGAGCGTGAAATTCGGTTTGAGTCGAAGTGCTGTGCGGGCTGCGACGGCAGCGTCCGTCCACTCGCCCAACGCCGCGTGGCCCGCCGCGACGTTGTTGTAGGCCTCGGCGAAATTCGGTTGCAACCGGATCGCCTCGGTCGCCGCCCGAATACAATCCCGGTATGCCTTCGCATTGAAGTGAGTGAGCGATTCGTCGAGGAGTCTCCGTGCCGTGACCCCGGCGGTCTCCCTCTGAAATTGGTTGGTGGCAGTCTCCAGATGACGCTGATGAGAGGGTTCTCCGGGAACGAGTCTAAGACCGTCTTCGGCAAGTGCCTTCAATTCCGGCCAGTGTTTCACGTCCGCATGGATTTGCAGGAGCAATTGGCGGGGTTCCATCCAGACCGGATTGAGACGGATCGCCGTGGCTAAGTTTGTGACGGCTTCATCGATCCGTTTCCGGTCCTTCAGCCAACGGGCGAGGAAGTGGTACGCGGTCGCACGTTGGGGTGCCAACGCGATGGCTCTCTGAAAATGGACCTCCGCCTCCGGATGCCGCCCTAACCCGGCGTAGGCGATTCCGAGGTTGATTTGGAGCGCCGAATAGTTGGGTGTGAATGGCAGTGCTCGTTCGAAATAGGCCGCGGCTGCTTGATACTCCCCTTTTGCCATTTGGGTCAGCCCGAAGTTCATCAACCCGCGCCCATTGCGTGGACTCTTGAGGGTAACGTCATGCCACAGGGATTCCTCGGTCTTCCAAACTTCATTCCTGCGATAAGTCCCCGCGGCCGAGAAGATCAGAATCAGGGCCAGGCCGATCCGAAAAGCGATCCGGGACGCGCCGTCGAAGGGTTTTTTGGGCAGGACGCATACCCCTGCCCATACCATCGCCAATGCGAGGCCAACGTAGGCGAAATACATCCGGTGATCGTTCTCAACCTCCGCAAGCGGAAACACCGACGTCGGCAGAAGCGCCGCCAGGAACCAGATCAAACCGAAGCTGACCGGACGAGTTGAGGCCTGCTGTGACGTCTGATAAATGACGCAAAGGATCGCGGCGAGAAAAGAAAACCCACCGAGGACTTCGAGTTGAAACGCCGACGTGAAGGGTGCCAAGTCGGTGTCCGCACTGAGATGAAGGGGAAGAAAAAACGAAACGAAATACCGGAAAACGACATACGGTTGGGTAATCAGATAGCCGAAGGCCGAGGCGGAACCGGACTGGAATTCGCCCGGTGTCATCGCGGATTGCAGAGCGATGAAGCCCCCGCAGAAGACGACGGACGGCAGAATACAAATGATGATTCGGCGGAGTCGCCCGGGTGTCTCGCCGGCTTCGAATAGCCACAGGTAGGCTGCGGCCAAAATCGGAAATACCACCGCAGGTGTCTTCGCAAGCAGACCGAATCCGAGCGGGAGTAGATAAAGGCCGAACCGGCGTTGCACGGGATATCGCACAAAGATCAACATTGCCCCGACCACACCCAGCGTGGAGTAAACCTCGGCTCGCTGAATGATGTAGTTGATCGTCTCAGCCATGACCGGATGGAGCCCGTACCAGGCGACGGCAAACGCAGCCGCCGACCGCGTTCGTAGATCGGCGGTGTACGGACGCAGGACGCCGACGTACAAGGCGGCCATCAAACCGAGCTGAACAACGAACCACGCCAGAGTTGAAAAATGAAACCAGAATGGCGCGTAGCCGTGCCCCAGCCGGTAGTCGAGCGCCAGGGAAAGCGTGACCAACGGTCTCCACGCGCGGTTTGGGGGCAACGTGCTCGATGTCTTCGCATCCGTGAGGATATTCCACCCATTCCCCAGATCCCGAATGAAGATGTTGTCGGTGATCGAGTGGTAATCATCGAAGTGAAAGGAATTCTCGAAGTGATTGGAGTAGGTGAGCGTGACGGCGGCGACCAGGCAGACGAAATAAGCCACCCAGGCTAATCGGGATTGCAACGGCGAGTCGGCGGGTTTGTCGGCAATGGTTGTCACGCTCTTGTCAGGGAAGGAAGCTCGTACCGGAGCGGGCGAAGCGTGTCGAGGAATGAAAGAGCCATGCTTATTCAGTTGTCAAGCCGATGCCCTGAGTTCAACAGATCGTAGATGCACGGTGACGTGCATGGTTTTGAATCCTGGCTTGACAGCGGACCGGTGGAATCAAGAATGGACTTCCATCGACGCCCAATTTCCCCAGCTGTGGCGCCGCTATCACCGGTTTCCATCGATCGAGAAACGTTGACCTCCAACGCCAGTGCACCCGAGACATGATGGATCTTAATTTTAGCGATTGCAACGACAGGGGGTATCGCAATTTGTTTTTTATACTACTCAGTCCTCGGGATACACTACACTTGGCATGAATTGTGCTAACTTGTCGGCATGGTAAAAATCGATGGCCGCACTCTGGATCATAGAGCTTTGGAACAACTTCGCATCCTTGCTGTCAAACGGGTCGTGGAAGGAGGGGAGCG
>CAMDJH010000002.1 GCA_945900455.1 Akkermansia muciniphila | reverse complement strand
TGAGCGAACTCGCGTTGCGTCAAACCCGAGGAAGTGAATTCCCTCAACAATTCTTGGATTTGTTCAGATGTACGGTGTAATTGCTTCATCCCCGCCATCTTGGCAGATCATCGGGCAGTAAAATAGATGGGGTTCACCGGACGCATACACTCATCCGGTCGTATCCGGGACACGGTCGTCGACACGTCGGACACTTGCCGGGAATCTGCCCGTGAGATCGAATGACGACATCAATCCGGGCTGTCCCTCCCTCCCCCATGAAGTCGACCCACTCATAGACAAATCCAGGAATAGGTTGCGAGTGGTTCAAAACCGTCTTAATGCTTAGCACGGCGTGGGTCGTTTTTGTCCGCCTGGATTGTATTGTTTCATCAACGGCAATGTCGGTGAACCGGGACGGCTCCGCTTCTTTATCTTTCCGCGAGCAATCCACCCCCAAAGCCGAGGGACGCAGAGAGGGATGCTTCCAGGGCTAAGCATTCCCGTTCCAGAAGGCCCCAGCACTTTGGTCGGCAACGTAAACGAGCCCTCCGGCGTGCTTGAGCTAACAGCTCGCGCCGGTGGGCGGCCCAAGTAGACGAACGTGTAGTCTCGACGACAGGCTTGACGTCTTCGATGACCACTTATTCCCCTCCGATTCTCCAATTTCCTCCTTCAAATCACTGAAATCTACCCACAGATTAGCCGGAAGAGCCTTTTTTCATACGGCTATTCGACCGGGCAACGTAGGTGTGACCGGTCCACAGCTCTTATGTGATCTATCCGCCGCAATCCTCATTCCAACAACCCGCTTTTCCCATATCCCATATCCGCGTGCGCCTCAAATTCAGCCTTACCTCATTCGTCTATGAAACACCTCCTGTGCGTCCTGGCACTTGCCCCGCTTTGCTTTCATTCCTCGGTCCACGGTGAAACGAAAATCTGGACCGGCCTCTCCACCAACCTTCCCCCCAAATGGAGCGACCCGGTCAATTGGAAGCCCAGTGTTCCTGGGGAGAAGGATGACGTGGTTATTGGCGAATCTCCGTACAGCAGCCAGGCACACATCGAGGTCGCGGGTCCGATCAAGGTGAAAAGTCTGTCACTCAACCGGGCAACACTCAAGGGAAACGCCCAATTCGAAGTCGTTAGCCTCACAAGCAAAGGAGCCGCCTTGACGGAGGGAGGCACCCTGAAGATCACCGGCGGCGCTAGCGTGATCCGCGGTGTGACGGGAGAGTTTGGCCTGCTGGTGGATGGTTGGACGGTTGATAATGAGGGTTCTTTGTCGATTTTGGAAAACTCGAGCATTAATTTCCACGGACAGCCGGGACGAATCAACAACTCAGGGACGATTGATCTGGCAGACAATACCGCAATCGATGGCCTCTCCGGTGGGGGAAGCGTCGTCTTAAATTCCGGCGCCACGCGCAAGGTGCAGGGCACTGGGAAGGCGAGCATCAACGCTGTCCGCTTTGTGAACGAGGGCCAGGTGTTCGTCGCTTCCGGCAACCTTCGATTCCCGGTTGGCACGGTAATTAATAGTGGCACAATGATCCTCAGCGGAGCGGAGAACGTCATCTTTTTCGAAGGAGCGAAAGTGGAGCTGAACGGCGGAGCCCTCACGGGGGATGGTGAATTTGTCGTGCGGGGCAGCACCGTATTGACGGTGAACGTCGACACGCCGATCGACATTCTCAACCTGGGTTCGGAAGTGACTGGTCCAGCGAATCTCACGGTGCAAAAGCATCTCCTTTGGTCTGCGGGCATCCTCTCGGGCAAGGGTCAGCTCATCTCCGTCACTCAACTCACGATCGAAGACCCCGTCGGAGGCGCCCCCAAGTTCATCCATGGACGGACATTGCGCAACCAGGGCAAGGCGCTTTGGTCGAATGGCGATCTGGCCATCGATCAGGGCGGACGCATTGAAAACGAACTCACTGGGGAATTCACTGTCGGTGACATTACCGACAAGCAGATCTCGGGCTCTTTCCAGGAGGGCGGCGGCTTCTTCAATGCGGGCCTGGTTAAGTTCGTGAAGCAACGCGTGCACAGGACTTCCATTTACTGCCCGTTCTCCAACTCGAAACGCGTCGAGTACGCGTCGCAACTCCTGCTCTATGGCGGCGGCGTCCACTCAGGCGCATTTGTTCAGACCGAACCCCAAGGCAGCCTCGAGCTACGTTCCAGCACCAATCACCTGGACGACGGATTTACATCGACCAGTGTGCAACCGGTGAAAATCGGGGGTGGCACCGTGAACGTGCGAGGCGCTGCCAAGGCGGATCAACTCCGATTGGACGGTGGAACTCTGGATGGCTTCGGCGATCTCGAAATCAGCCGGCTGTTCACCTGGTGGAGCGGAACCATTCGTGGCTCCGGAGTTTTGCGAATACTTCATGACGCACGAATGGATTGGGGATCTTTTAATTCTCAGCGTGAACTGCTAGGCTGGTTGTTTGAGATTTGGGGCTTCGCCGATTGGGATCAGGTGAATTATTCCGTGGGTGACAATGCGATCATTCGAATCATGCCCACGGGTGAGCTTCGATTGGGTCCGAGCGAAAGCATGCAGTGGAGCAAGGGCGCGATTCCGTTACTTCATAACCGCGGGCGTGTCACGAAACCGTCGGGCAACGGCACGGCCTACGTCGGCGCCCGCTTCGTTAATGACGGCGTCGTCATCGTCTCTCAGGGCAAGCTTCAAGCCTCGCTTGGATACACCCAAGAGGGAGGCTACACTGAGGTGGACGAGCAAGCCGAATTCCGATCTGACCGAGGACTCACAAACCGCCCCTTTGGAAAGTTCTTCGGCTCGGGCCGAATCTCCGGAGGCACAACCAATTACGGCATGCTCTATCCCGGCAAATCTCCGGGAATCCTGACCGTGGGCGATGGGCTGACTCAAGGCGATTCCGGTCGGGTGCAGATTGAAATTGCCGGCCGCAGGGCTGGAATCGAATTCGACCAGGTCAAGATCGAGGGTAATGCTGCTTTAGGCGGCATGCTCGAAATCAAACTTCTGAATGGATTCAATCCGGTGGCGGGTGACCGCTTTGAGATCATGACGTTTCAATCCCGCACTGGTGAGTTCAAGGTCAAGGCTGGCGAGTTCATCGGCAACGACCTCGTACTCGTGCCCGAATATTCCGCAACTTCTATCACGCTTGTCGCCAGACAGACCAACCTTCTGAATCCCCTGTTGACACTTATCGACAGTACACCAGACGGGAACCGATCCTGGGGCTGGAACACAGTCCTCACCCAAGGATACCAGGTTGAATACAGCAATGATCTGCTTGTTTGGTTTGTTTACACCAACCTGACGGCGAATGTCGCATCTACCCAGCTTGTATTACCTGCGCCCCAACCACCGGCTCAAACTCGCTTTTACCGATTAAGATAATACCAGAGCGAGTCCTTCGCCTGCCCGAGCAAGGTAAGCGAATTCAACACCCCGTTTTATGAATTCGCCACCCACAGGTCGGCGATTGCAGCCGGGCTTGCCGGTCAGAAATGGAGCGCTTCGGACGCCGGAGGCATCACGGTCGCAGGCTTGCGCCGGAAGAGCTGCGCGAGGTCGTCGAGGTACGAGTACGCCACCGGCGTGATGAGGAGGGTGAGCACGAGGCAAAGGGTCTGCCCGCCGATAACGACGACCGCCACCGCGCGGCGCTCCTCCGCGCCCGGGCCCGTGCCGAGTACGAGCGGGATCATTCCGGCAACCAGCGTGAGCGTGGTCATCAGAATCGGGCGCAGGCGGTCGCGGTTGCCGTTCATAATGGCTTGTAGCCGCTCCAGGCCCTGCGCACGCAGGTTGTTCATGTGGTCGATCTGGAGAATGGCATTCTTTTTCACGACTCCGAAAAGCACCAGCAGGCCCAAGGCGGAATAGAGGTTGAGAGTGTTGTTGGTAGCCCAGAGGGAAAACAGCGCGAAGGGCAGGGAGAGCGGCAGCGACAGTAGGATCGTAAACGGATGAACCAGGCTCTCGTATTGCGAGGCAAGAATCATATACATGAAAATGACCGAGAGAAGGAACGCCCAGAGGAATTCCTTGAAAGTGCGCTCGAGCTCGCGTCCGCGACCGGATATTTTCGTTGTGTAGGTCGCCGGCAGATTCATCTCCTTGAAGGCCGCTTCCAGCGCTTCGAGACGGTCCTTCAACGCGAAGCCCGGCGCGATGCTGCCACGGATGCTGACTTGCCGCTGGCGGTCAAGGCGGTCAATGCGGGAGGCGGTCTGCCCCTCGACGATGTCCACCAGGTTGTCGAGACGCACCAGTGCGCCGCCCTGACCGCGGACGTAGAGGCGTGAGATGGTCTCGCGGTCGTTGCGTTTGCCTTCGGCGAGGCGCAATTGCACGTCGTAGTCGTCGCCGACGCTCACGTCGCGGTAACGCGACACGCGTTCATCGCCGCCAACCATAATGCGTAGGGCGGTGGCAATTTCCTCGATGGAGACGCCCAGTGCGGCGGCACGCTCCCGATTGACTTGGACGCGGAATTCGGGCTTGTCGAGCTTCAGCGTGGTATCGGCGTCGGCGAGGCCTAATTCCGGCGCGCGGGCGCGGAGCTCTTCGGCGTAACGCGAGAGAGATTCGAGGTCGGGGCCGAGGATTGAGAAATCAATCTCGAAGTTGGGTCCTCCGAGACTGATGGACCCATTGGCTGGTCGGGCCGAGACGCGTACGCCGGGAATTTTTCGCATTCGAGTTCGGACTTCTTGCAACGCTTCACGCTGGGAGTAGTTGCCCTTGAAGGCATCGAACGGATGCAAGGAGATGAGTCGGGACCATCGGAAAACGCGCTCGTTGTGGGGGGCAAGGCGGACGAAAAAGCGTGCGCTGTTCGAGCCGCCGATGCGGTTCGAGCCGATGCCAGTCTGAACTACTCGAATTTGGGGCATTTCCTGCAATTCGCGCTCGGCCATGAGGGCGACTTCGTCCATCTGTGTGAGGCTCGTGCCTTCCTTCGCGGTGAGGCCGATCTCGAACTCGCCCTCATCGGTGTTGCCGGGCGTGAACTCCTGGCGGAGCGACTGGTAAAGGGGCACGGACGAGGCCATGATCATTAGGGCGAGTACCAGCACGGAGAATCGGTGCCTCATGCAGAGGGCGAGCGCCGCTAGGTATAGGCCCTCCACCCAACCATAAAGTCCGCCGCGCGATTTCGGCCCACCGTGCGCGGCCTTGCTGATGTCACCAAAGCTGAACAGACGCGCGCTCATCAGCGGTGTCAGGGTGAAGGAGACAAGCAGGCTCACCAACACCGCAACGCCCGCCGTGATGCCAAACTGGTAGAGGAACCGCCCCGCGATACTCGACATGAACGAGACCGGCACGAAGATCACCACGAGGCTCAGGGTCGTCGCGAGCACGGCCGTCCCGATTTCCTTCGTTGCCGCCCGCGCGGCATCGAACGGCGGCATCTTCTTTTCTTCGATAAAACGGAAGATATTTTCGAGCACGACGATGGCGTCGTCGATGACAATGCCGACCATCAGCACCAGGGCGAGCATGGTGACGCTGTTCAACGTGAAGTGCAGCGCCCACATCACTCCGAACGTGGAAATGACGGAGGCGGGAATGGCCACTGCCGCGATCAGCGTGGAGCGCCAGCTCCGCATGAACGCGAACACGACGAGGCTCGCCAGAATGCTGCCGAGAACAAGGTGGGCATTGATCTCGTGCAGCGCTTCATAGATGTAGCGTGATTGGTCTTCGATCACCTCGAATTGGACGTCGGCCGGAAGCTGGGCCTGGATACCGGGGAGCATTTTCTTCACCGACTCGATGACCTCGACCGTGTTGGCGTCGGCTTGACGCTTCACTTCGAGCGAGACGGACGGGCGCCCATTGAGGCGGGAAAGGGTGCGCTGTTCCTTCGTACCGTCTTCGGCCCAGCCGATGTCGCGGATGCGCACGGGCGAGTTGCTGACGGTGGTGACGACCAAGTCGTTGAATTCGTTTGCGTTGGCGATCCGGCCGACGGTGCGGAGGGTGTGTTCGCGGACCTTGGAGACGACGTTACCGCCGGGGATGTTCGCATTCTGGCGCGCGACGGCGTCACGGACCTGCGTGATGGGTATTTGGTAGGCTGCCAATCGGTCTGGATCCAGCCAGATGCTGATGGCGCGCTGCAAACCTCCGCGTATTTCCACTTCGCCCACGCCCAGCGCGCGTTCGATCTGCACTTTCACGACCTTGTCCGCCAGTTCGGTCAGCTCCCGTTGCGAGCGATCGCCCGAGAGGGAGAGGGTGATGACCCCGCCCCGTTCCGTGTCGAACTTCATGACCTGCGGCGGATCCGCATCGCGTGGCAGTTCGCCGCTCATCATGGAAACGCGGTTGCGAACGTCCTCCAGCGCTTCGTTGACCTTACGGCTGAGGTCGAACTGAATAATGACGAACGAACTGCCGACGCCGGAGATGGAGCGAAGTTCGGTGATGCCCTGGACCGTGTTGACCTGTTCCTCGAGGGGTTGGGAGATGAGTGATTCAACCTCAACCGGCGATGCACCCACCAATCGGGTGCCGACGTAAATCTGGGGGATGTCCACCGGCGGCGAGCGGTCCACGCCGAGTCGCAGATAGCCCGCCGCGCCAACGACCACCAGCGCCAGCACGATCATCGTGCCGAAGACGGGTTGGCGGATGGATATTTCGGCGAGCTTTTGCATTCTGCGGTCAGGGGAACGATCGGAGCTTCGTGACGGGCTGTCCGTTCTGCAAGTTGCCCGGCTGAATCACGACTTGATCGCCCGGTTTGATGCCGCCGATGATCTCGATGAATCCATTCGCGCGGCGCCCGGTGGTAATGTTTTTCTCCACGGCCTTGCCGTCCTTTACGAGGAAGATCTTCTCGATACCCGCAAAGGTGAGGAGTGCATCCTTGGGCACCGCCGTGGCCGGCTCCTGCTCAGCGACCACGATGTCCGCACGGGCAAACGAGCCGGGTCGGAGCGCACCGGTTCGGTTCGCGATATCGGCTTCAACGACGAGCATCCGGCTTCCCTCGGAGATCGCCGGGCTGAGGCGGGCGATGGTGCTCAAGTATTTGTTGGTGTCGCCCTCGAGAGTCAGGCGGACGTTCTGCCCGATCCGGACACCCCCAGCGTGGCGTTCCGGGACTTCGATGCGGAGCCGGAGCGGGTCCACCTTGACCAGCGTTACGATGGGCGCGGCGGTGTTGAGGAACTCCCCGGGGCTGGCCCTGCGCTCTTGGACGATTCCGTCGAAGGGCGCGGTGACTTTCGTGTCCGCCAACTGCTGTCGCGCAATCTCAACTTCGACGCGCCGTTGCTGCAGTACACCCTGCCGTTGGCGAATCTCTTCAAAGGCTTCGAGATGGCGGTTGAAGGCAATGGTGTAGTTCGCATCGGCCGTGTCCATCTCCGTCTGGGGACTGATTCCGCGCTTGGACAATTCCCGGATGCGGTCCCGTTGATGAAGCGCTTCCTGCACCGCGGCGCTGGCTTGGCGAGCGGTGCTCGTCTCGTCGGGATTGACGGTATCGTCGGTGCCCGCGAGCGGCAGGCCGAGCCGGGCTCGCGCTTGCGCGAGAAGTGCCTCGGCAGACTTAAGCTTCAACTCGTAGTCCACCGACTCGATTTGTGCAACGGGTTCACCTTTTCGAACTTGGGTGCCGATATCGACGCCCAGAGTCTGGAGTCGGCCCGTGACCTTGACGCTCAGGGTAGCGTGCTCGATCGCAGCCAGCGACCCGATGACGGAAACAGCCCGTTCCATCGGTCGTGTCTCCGCTGGCGCCGTCCGAACTTCACGCGACGGCAGGGCGGCCGCGGTTTTGCCGTCTTTTTTGCCGCTCTTGGGCGCATCGGTTGGGCCGCAGCCAGCGAGCAACGCGGCGGCCATCAACGGAATGAGTGTTGGTCTATACACTGGGAAACCGAACACTAGCCTAGCGGGGAAGCTCAGAGCAACCTGTGGATGGTGAATTCATCAAGCGAGAACCGCCTCAATAACGTGCCCGTGGACGTCGGTCAGGCGGCGATCCACGCCGCTGTGGCGAACGCTGAGTTTTTCGTGGTGGATACCGAGCAGATGCAGGATCGTGGCATGGAAGTCGTAGGTCGTTGTTGCGCCTTCGACGGCCTTCCAGGACCACTCATCACTTTGACCGCAGGCGACCCCAGGCCTCACACCAGCGCCGGTGAACCACGAGACAAAAGTTCCACCATTGTGATCGCGGCCGACACTGCCCTGACTGAATGGCATTCGGCCGAACTCCGTCGTCCACACCAGTAGGGTGTCATCGAGCAGCCCACGGGCTTTTAGATCGATTAGAAGCGCGGCGGCGGGTTGGTCCATGCTGCGGGCAGCGAAACTGAGTTCCTTGCCGATGTCGCCATGATTGTCCCAATTGCCCGACGGACCCCCGTGTCCGCTCCACACCTGCACGAAACGCACGCCACGCTCGACCATGCGGCGCGCGAGCAGGCAGCGTTTGCCAAAGTCCGATGTCTCGGCTTGGTCCAGGCCGTAGAGAGTTCTTGTGGTGGCACTCTCGCCGGTGACGTCGAGCAACTCGGGCGCGGCAAGTTGGAGGCGTGCAGCGAGCTCATAGCTCTCGATGCGTGCGGTCAGTCGTGAATCGCCGGGACGTTCCGCCGCGTGGGCGGTGTTCATTTCACGGAGCAGATCGAGACCGTCGGCGCGGCTTGCTGATGTGATGTGTTGCGCGCCGGCGGGCGGTTGCAGGTGCGTGACCGGTTGCGGTGCGGCAGCATTGATCACGGTGCCCTGATGATTTGCGGGCAGAAAGCCAGACGTGAACGCGCTGCGCCCGTTATAGGGCAGTCCGCGCGTATCCGGCAGAACCACGAAGGCCGGCACGTTGCTGGCGAGACTGCCCAGCGCATAGGAAATCCACGCGCCCGCGCAAGGAAAGCCCGGCAACAAAAACCCGCTTGTTTGCAAATAGGACGCCGGGCCGTGGACGTTCGACTTCGACTGCATCGCCATGAGGAATGCCATCGTGTCCACATGCCTGGCCAGATGGGGTAGCGCGCTGCTCACCCATCGTCCGCACTCCCCGTGCTGAGCCCAGGTGAACGGGCTCTTCATCACCGCGCCGGGCGTGCTGATGCTCGCCTCGACACGCTCGCCCGTGCCCGGGTCGAACACTTGCCCGTGCCGCGCGATGAGCTGCGGTTTGTAGTCGAACAGGTCGCACTGACTCGCCCCCCCATTCATGAATAATTGGATGACCCGTTTGGCCTTCGGCCGGTGATGCGGCGCCGTCGCGGCACTTGCCTCGTCTTGCAGGAGCGACCCCAGCGCGATGCCGCCCAGCCCGGTGCTGAGTGTCCCGAGGAAATCGCGGCGGGTGAATAGGCGGTTCATCGCTCAGTCCAGGTGGAGAAATTCATTGCTGTTGATGATGACGTGAACCGCGTTCGCGAGGCCGTGGCGCTGAGTGTAAGCGGTGAAGTGCGCGAGTTCATCGGCGCGCGGTGGGCGTTGCAACAGGAGACGAAACGTCCGCACGATGCCCCCGTCCTCCATTGCGTCGCCGGCGTTCCTTTCCACCCGCGACGCGATGTGTTCGCACTGCCGGACAACGAACGGATTGTTCAGCAGCGCGAACGCCTGCACGGCCGTGGTGGATTGGCCACGGACGGGCGTGAGCACGCCACCGTCCGGTGCGTCGAGCGCGTCCATGAGCGGATCGGGCACGGTGCGAAACAGGAATCGATAGACAGCGCGGCGACGATTCTCCGGTTTGTCGGGCGAAAAGTTCTCGTAATCGAGGAATGCGGGTGCGCCGCTATCCGGCATAAAAGTAGCCTTGCCCCGGTGGACGAACTGCGCTGCGGAAGGCCCGCCCATCGCGAAATCGATCTGAGCACTCATTTGAAGCAGGCTGTCGCGCACCTGTTCAGCCGTTAGGCGCGTCCGATTCATACGCCACAGCAGTCGATTATCGGGGTCGAGCGCCGTGGCGTCCGAGCGATGGATGACTGCCTGCCGATAAGTGCCACTCGTGACGATGAGCCGGTGGAGGGCCTTGAGTGATCCTTTCGCCTCGTCGCGGAACCACACGGCCAGCCAGTCGAGGAGTTCCAGATGCGACGGAGCGCCACCCATTTTGCCAAAATCGTTCGGTGTGTCGCTGAGGCCGCGCCCGAAGTGATAGTGCCAGACGCGATTCACGATGGTTCGCCAGGCGAGAACGTTGCGATCATCGGTGAGCCAGCGGGCGAGTGCGGCCCGGCGGGCCGATTCGTCGGTGGCGTCGGCAATGGACAACGTCGCGGCAAGGCCCGGAACGCACCCGAGCGTTCCCGGGCCAACGCGTTCGGCGGGCTTATTGAGGTCCCCGCGCGTGAGAATGTGGATTGGACGCGGCAAAGGCGCGGGATTGAAACTGCCGTTGGTCGGAAAATCACGGGTCACCGCGAAGACCATTCGCGGTGCCGGTAGCTCCGACAACTCATGCTCGACTTCGGCCGCGAGCACTTGTAGTGCACGTTCGCGTCGCTCTGCAGGAGTTTGCTGGGATTCTGGCTTCCGTAGCAAATCGGCCAGCGTCTCGGGCGAATCGAGGGTCGACACCACGGCCACCGCGCGCCGCGCGATGGCCGATTTTCGCGCCAGTAATTTACTGCGCCGCGCGTGCGTCGTGGCGTCCGCATCGAACGATCGGTCCGCGCGGTCGACGCCTGCGAAGACCGCCTGCAGAGCGTAATATTCCCGCTGCGTTATCGGATCAAACTTATGGTCGTGGCAACGCGCGCAGTGAACCGTCGAAGCCTGGAACGTGCTCATCACCGTTGTCACCATGTCGTCACGGTCGAGCACCTGCGCGAAGCGGTGGTCGAATGTGTCCTCGCGCACGCCGACCATGAGTGTTTCATCCCACGGCCCAGCGGCGAGAAAGCCGAGGGCGACAGTCGCTTGAGGATCCTCGGGAAACAACGCATCGCCCGCCACCTGTTCCTGCACGAAACGCGGGTAAGGTTTGTCGTCATTGAGCGCGCGGATGACGTAGTCCCGATACGGCCAGGCGTTGGGCCGTGCATGGTCGTGGTCGTTCCCATGCGTGTCCGCATAGTGTGCCACGTCCAGCCAATGCCGAGCCCAGTGTTCGCCGTAGCGCGGAGATGCGAGCAGGCGTGCGACGAGGTTCTCGTACGCCTGAGCGCCTGGGTCCGAAACGAATGCCGCGACATCCTCCGGCGTTGGTGGCAATCCAGTCAGGTCGTAGCTCAAACGCCGGATAAGCGTCCGCCGGTCCGCCTCGGGCGATGGAGCAAGATTCGCTGCCGCGAGCTTTGCGCGGATGAAGGAATCGATTGGATGCGCCTCCGCACCCGGCCTCGCGGGCTTGACGAGCGGCGTGAGCGACCAATGCGGTCTCGCCTTGGATTGTGTGCCTGAGAACTCCTCCGGCCAGGCGGGCCCTGCATCAATCCAGGTACGCAGCGTCTCGATTTCCTCCTTCGTGAGCCGTCGCTTGTCGCTCTTCCGCGGCGGCAGCAACATTTTCTCTTCGTCGCCGTTTACATAACGGATGAGCGGACTTTTCTTCGCATCGTGGGGCACGATGGCCGCAGCCCCACTGTCACCACCCCGCAGCGCGAGTTCCCGGACATCCAGGCGATACCCGCTCTTCTGCATCTCCGGTCCGTGACAGCCAAAACAACTACGTTCCAAGATCGGCCGCACCTCTTTCCCAAAGTCCACCGCCGCCTGGACGTAAGGAGCGAATTGCAGAATGAACCCGAAGCATAGAATGCCGCGTGTGTTCATCTCCAAAGCGTCATAAGGTATTTGCCAGGACACCGCCATCGATCAACAGTGTGGCACCCGTGATATAGCTCCCGGCGTCGGTCCCCAACAAGAGTGCCATACCGGCGATCTCCTCCGGTCGCCCCCAGCGCTTCAAGGCCGTCCGGTTCGTGAACGCTTGCTTCTCGTCGTCACTCAGCATTCCGAGCGGCAGTTCCGTCAAAAACGGCCCTGGGGAAATGCAGTTCACCGTCACCCCATAGGGTCCCAGATCCAACGCGCTCGACCGCGCCATCCCGATCAGAGCCGCCTTCGTCGCGCTATACACGCTCCGTCCCGCTTTCCCCCCGAGCCCCAGCACCGATGAAATATGAATCACGCGCCCCCACTTCCGCTCCATCATTTGGGGCAGCACGGCGCGTGTCAGCCGCATAATGCCGGACAGGTTCAGCTCAAAGATCCGCTCCCACACCTCGTCGGTGATCTGATCGGCCCGCTGCGGACTGTTGCTGCCGGCATTGTTCACCAGCACGTCCACTCGCCCCAGCCGCGCGAGCGTCTCGTCCGCCACCCGCTGTGCCTCGCCGCTTTTGCCCAAGTCCGCCGTCATCCACTCGACGCGCACCGGCAGGCCCTCGCCAATGGATTTCGCCGCGGCCTCCAGCTGGCTCGCATTGCGGCTGCAGACCATGATCGATGCGCCATGTTCCGCATACGCCCGCGCCATCGATTTTCCCAGCCCTCGGCTGCCGCCTGTGACCAGCGCCACGCGCCCGGTCAGGTCAAAAAGTTTTTCGTACATCGGGCCCGATAGTACTGGAATGAGGAACCGACGCCACTCCTTGATTATTGCCGAAGGACGACGTCTGCAGTCGTCGATCGTCCGTCAGCCGGCGCGTAAAATCCGCCGGCCAAGTTCGCTTGCAACAGCAAGTTCTGTTTCTGCGCCAGTATCGCATTCCTTGGTCGAGCGACTATTCGGGACTGTGAGGATCCGGGATGGAAAAGCCCTTGGCCAAAAATCTGTGGCAAATCCTACGCCAAATGCGCGGCGGCGAGCAGAGTCTGCGTGTACGGCTGCTGCGGCGCGGCAAACAGTGCCAATGCTTCGCCCTGTTCCACGATGACGCCGTCCTTCATCACCAGCACCCGATGGGCCATCGCGCGCATCACGGCCAGGTCGTGGCTGATAAATACATAGCTCATACCGTACTTGACCTGCAGCTCGCCCAGCAGATTCAAGACCTGCTGCTGTACCGACACGTCCAGCGCGGACGTTGGCTCATCCAGCACCAGCAGTTCCGGCTTCAGGATCACCGCGCGGGCGATGGCGATGCGCTGCCGCTGGCCACCTGAAAATTCGTGCGGATAGCGTGTCATCACGTCCGCTATACCCGAGGCCTCGGACATGCCCACTTCCGCCAGCATTGCCAGGATCTTAGCCCGGCGCTCGCCCTTCGACAGCTCGGGCATGTGCAGCGCCACGCCTTCGCCGACGATCTGTTCCACCGTCATCCGCGGCGACAGCGACGCGAACGGGTCCTGGAACACCACCTGCATCCGGCGGCGCATCGCACGCAACGTGGCGCGGTTGGCGTTGTCCACGCGCTGGCCGTCCAAGGAGATCTCGCCCGACGCCAGCGGCTGCAGCGCCAACAGCGCCATGCCCAGCGTGGTCTTGCCCGATCCGGATTCGCCGACGATGCCCAGCGTTTCACCGCGCTTCAATTCCAGCGTGGCGTCGCGCACGGCGCGAAACACGTCCTTGCCGAACCAGCCTTTGGACGAGACGAAATCGACGCTGACGTCCTTCGCGGCCGCCAGCACCGGCGCATCGGGCGCCAACGGCAGCACGGCGCGCACGGGCCGGCTGTTGATGAGCTTGATCGTGTAAGGGTGCCTGGGATGCTCGAACACCTGCGCGGTCTCGCCCTGCTCCACCAGCTTGCCACGCTCCATCACGCCCACGCGATGGCAGAAGCGGCGCACCAGGTTCAGATCGTGCGTGATGAATAGGATGGCCATCCCGAACTCACGCTGCAGATCGTCCAGCAGCGTGAGGATCTGCGCCTGGATGGTGACATCCAGCGCGGTGGTGGGCTCGTCGGCGATCAGCAACTTGGGCCGACATGCCAGCGCCATGGCAATCATCGCGCGCTGCCGTTGCCCGCCGGACAACTGGTGCGGGAAAGAATCGACTCGCTTGGCGGGGTCCGGGATGCCGGTGCGCGCCAGCAGGTCCACCGCGCGGGCCTTTGCATCCTTCGCGTTCAAACCCTCGTGCAATTCCAGCACTTCGGCAATCTGGTTGCCCACCCGATACAGCGGGTTCAGCGCCGTCATTGGTTCCTGAAAGATCATCGCGATGTCGCGGCCGCGCACGGCCTGCATCTGACGTTCGGTCTTGGCCAGCACATTTTCGCCCTGGAAGCGGATCGCGCCTTCATACGTCGCCGTCTCCACCAGTTTCAGGATCGACAGCGCCGTCACGGACTTGCCGGACCCCGATTCGCCGACCAGCGCGAACTTCTCGCCCGCGTCAACGGTGAACGACACGCGGTCGACCACGCGCGAGGTCCCGAAGTTGACGCACAGATCGTGCACCGACAGCAGTGCCGCGTTGTCCTGCATCTTGGCGATCATGATTTGCGCGTATCGAAGGCGTCGCGCAGCGCGTCGCCGATGAACGTGAGGAGCAGTAGCGTCGACACCAGCACCAGGAACGTCGGCACGGCGATCCACCACGCATCGAGATTGTCCTTGCCCTGACGCAGCAGATCGCCGAGTGAGGGGATGTTGGGCGGCCCGAGGCCAAGGAACTCGATTGCCGCCAGGAACAGGATCGCGCCGCTCATCCGGAATGGCATGAACGTGATGACCGGCGTCATCGAGTTGGGCAGCAGGTGCCGCCACATGATCTGCGCGTTGGACAGGCCCATCGCGCGCGCCGCCTTCACGTATTCGAGGCTGCGATTGCGCAGGAACTCAGCGCGCACATAGTCGGAAAGGCCGACCCAGCCGAACAACGCGAAGACGACGAGCAGCAGCAGCAACGATGGCGAGAAAATCGACGCGATGATGATGAACAGATAGAGCTCGGGAATCGCATTCCAGATTTCGATAATCCGCTGTCCGGTCAGGTCGACGCGGCCGCCGAAATAGCCTTGCAGGGCGCCGATCAGAATGCCGAGCAGCATGCCGGCCGCGGTAAGCGCAAAGCCGAACCAGACGCTGACACGGAAGCCGTAAATTAGGCGCGCCACCATGTCGCGGCCGCTGTCATCCGTGCCAAGCAGGTTCTCGCGGCTGGGGGGTGCGGGCGCCGGAATCGGATTGAAGTAATTGACGCTGTTGGCCGCGTACGGATTGAGCGTGAACAGCGCCCAGTTGCCGGGCTTCTCGAACGTCTGCCGGATGAAAGGGTCGTGCCAGTCAGCGGGCGTCAGGAAATCGCCGCCCAATTTCGTTTCCGGTGGATTGTTTAGAATGGGGAACATCCACTCACCCTGGTAGCGCGCGACCAGCGGGCGGTCATTGCTGACCACTTCCGCAAAGGTGGTAATCGCCAGAAGAATGGCAAAGACCCACAACGACACATAGCCCAGGCGATTGCGCTTGAAACGCGCCCACGCACGCCAGTTCGGCGAGCGCGACGGACCGCTGCGTACGGTACTCCGCACCGCTGGCGCGCCGCCACCGGCCGGCATGTCTGCAGCAGTCGTGCTCATTTTCCTGCGGCGCCGAACTGGACCCGCGGGTCGACCACGACATAGAGCAGGTCTGCGATCAGCTTGACGACCAGCCCGATCAACGTGAAAAGGTAGAGCGTCCCAAGCACCACGGGGTAATCGCGGCGAACAATCGATTCGTAGCTTAAGAGGCCCAGCCCATCAAGCGAGAACAACGTCTCGATCAGCAGCGATCCGGCAAAGAATGCGGCGACGAACGCCGCCGGCAACCCGGTCACCAACGGAATCAGCGCATTGCGGAACACGTGCTTGTACAGCACGCTACGTTCCGAGAGACCCTTGGCACGCGCCACCAGCACGTACTGCTTGCGAATTTCCTCAATGAAGGTGTTCTTGGTGAGGAAGGTGACGACCGCAAAGCTGCCGATTGCATAGCAGAGCAGCGGCAACGTGAGGTGCCAGAAATAGTCAACGATGCGTGCCGGCCAGCTCAAGCTGGCCCAGTTCTCGGAGGTGAGCCCGCGCAGCGGAAACCAGTCGAGGAAGGTGCCCCCTGCGAAGAGAACGATCAGCAGCACGCCCAGCGCGAAGCCCGGCAACGCGAAGCCTAGCAACGCGACCACGGTGGTGACCGTGTCGAAGCGCGAACCTTCGCGCACCGCCTTGGAGATGCCGAGCGGAATGGAGACCATGTAGGCGAGCAGGAACGTCCACAATCCGAGGCTGATCGACACCGGCAGCTTTTCCTTGATCAGCTGCCAAACATCCTTGTTGTGCATGAAGCTCTTGCCGAGGTCGAAGCGCGCAAAATTGGCCAGCATTTCCAAATAGCGGGTCAGCGGCGGCTTGTCGAAACCGTAGAGCTTCTTGATTTCCTCGATCTGCTTGGCATCGAGGTCGCGCCGTCCCGCCGACCCGGAACGCGCGCCTTCCCCCTGCGAACCCGCACGCATCTCGGCCACCAGTTGGTCGACGGGACCACCGGGCACGAATTGGATGATCACGAACACCACCGTGAGCACGCCGAGGAGGGTCGGGATCATCAGCAGCAGGCGCTTGCCAATGTAGCTCAACATGGTCCGGCCTTCCGCTCGCGCGCATTCATCGGGGGGATCCTGTTCAATTGGCTTCCGCACTCTTGCTCCACCAACTGCCGACGGCCCACACCGGCCAGTCCCCATTCTCATCGATCGTGTAGTACTTGGGCTGCTTGGCGGGGATGCCGAACTTGTTCCAGTAGGATACCGAGTAGCCCGGCGCATAGAGCTGCGGCACCTGGTAGTGCCCGTGAGTGATCAGGCGGTCCAGCGCACGGCTGGCGTTGCGCAGGTCGTCGTAGGTCTTGGCGTCAGCCATCGCGGTCAGGACGGCATCGACCGCCGGATTCTTGAGGCCGCGGAAATTGCCCGACCCCACAACGTCGGCCGATTTCGAGCCCAGCGATTCGATGTAATCGATCGACGAAGGGAGCGCGAAATCGGGCGTGCGGATCGTGATCGTATCGAAGTCGAAGGCTTCGAGGCGTTTGCGATACAGCGCGAAATCGACCGTTCGCGCCTTCATCTCGATGCCCAGTTTCCTGAGATTGCGCTGCCACGTGACGGTACGGAACTGGGAGCCGCCCTGCGTTTCGAGATACTCGAAGATGAAGGGCTCGCCCTTGGAGTTGCGCAACACGCCCTCTTTGTCGACCTTCCAACCGGCCTCCTCGAGCAGTGCGCGTGCCTTCTTCAGGTTGTCGCGCAACGCGTTCGGACTCGTATCGGTGCGTGGGGGGGTGTAGGGCATGCCGAAGACGTCATCCGACACCTTACCGCGGAAGGGCTCAAGAAGTTTCAGCTCGCCCGGGCCCGGCAATCCCGCGGCCGCGAAGTCCGAGTTCGAGAAGAGGCTGTAGGAGCGCACCCGCTCATTGTACAGGTTGATCTTCTCGAAGTCGTAGCTTAAATCCAGCGACTGGCGAACGCGCACGTCCTGGAAGATTGGCCGGCGCAGGTTGAGCAGGTACGCCTGCATTCCCTTGCCCATTCCATAGGTGAATGTCTTCTTTTTGATGCGGCCGTCGCGCCACTTCGTGCCGTCGTGCTGCCGTACCCACTGCTGCGGCACGAACTCCTGAATGATGTCGAACTCGCCGGCCTTGAAGGCTTCCATGCTGATCGCACGGTCGGCGTAGAGCCGGTAGACGATACGATCGAAGTTGTACTGGCCGCGGCGCATGGGGAGATCCTTGGCCCAGTAGTCCTTGTTGCGGGCGA
Organism: Akkermansia muciniphila; assembly: GCA_945900455.1. Classification (GTDB taxonomy): domain Bacteria; phylum Verrucomicrobiota; class Verrucomicrobiia; order Limisphaerales; family UBA9464; genus SIBK01. The sequence goes on along the minus strand of CAMDJH010000002.1, from coordinate 55,249 downwards.
ATTCGATACCCCGGCCCGAATCGGTGGACACGATCGTGTACGGCCCGGTGGTGATCGGATACTCGCTGATGATCTGGTCCAGGGGCTTCGGCTTGCCATCCGGACCCACGCCCCACTTGCGCGAAAAAACCGGCAACGTGGCAATGTTGAAAATCGTGTCGTCGATCGGGTCCTTCAAATCAAAGCGGATCGTACGCTCGTCGAGCACCGTGCCACCCGCAACACCTTCCAGTGCGACGCGTATGGACGGTGCCGCGCCTTTGCTCGTCAGCAGGTCGTACGAGTGCTTGACGTCGGCCGCAGTGACCGGATCGCCGTTGTAGAATCGCGCCTTGGGGTGGATGCGGAACGTGATCGACGACTTGTCCGACGGGACCCGCATTTCCTCCGCGATCAGACCGTAGAGCGTGCCCGGCTCGTCGCCGGAGCGCTCGGCCAGCGCCTCGAACATCAGGATCGACACACCGGTGGGCGGGCTGCCCTTCAGCGTGAAGGGGTTGAACTTGTCGAAGCTGGTGCGCCGGTCGGGGTTCCCGAGGAAAGCCGTACCTCCCTTGGGTGCATCCGGATTAACCCAGTCAAAGGACTTGAAGCCCCGCGGGTATTTGGGCGGCTGCCCGTAGGACACATACGCATGCGACCACTCGCCAACACCGGGTGTTGTTGTGGCGGCCGACGGCTCGACTTTGGCGGACGGGGTGACCGGCGCGGCAGCGCTGGCGCCGAACACGGCACAGCATGCTGCCGACGCGGCAACGCGAAACAGGGGCGACAGAGATTTCATGGGCATGGACCCAAAAGCCCGAGGATGACGATCATGTCTTAACGGTGACTGAAAGCGCTGGCAAGAGTGGCCGCTCGTGACGGCGTGACGCCATGATCCGCTTTCCCGGCCGGAAGCGCAATCACTCGTGGCGTGACGAGGCGGCGAGGGGCGTAAGACAAAAATCTTCACGAGTTCCAGAATCACCCACGTTACTGCTGCAAACGGGTCGATGCCTTGATCGGACTTGCCCAATCGGTTCCTAGGCGGTCATTGGCTCTTGATGCCACTCTTCCGCCGGCTCCGCCTACTCTACGCCCCCGAAGAGCCCGCGAGGTCAGCGTGCCGGACTTGCCTGCCAACTCTCCACCAAGGTGTTGCCGGAATGCGGCAAGGGTCTCTGGGCTGACGTGGTGCTCGATGCCTTCCGCGTCGGATTGAGCCACCGTTTCAGGGATGCCGAGTGATTTGAGAAATTCGAAGACGACCTCATGGCGGCGGCGGGATTCTATTGCGAGCTTGCGCCCGGCGTCGGTGAGGAAGATGGATCGGTACGGTTGAGCGGTGACGTAGCCGACGCGCTGCAGGCGCTGGACGGTGCGGCTCGCGGTGACGTGTGTGACGCCGAAGCGGCGAGCAAGGTCGATCGCCCGAGCTTCGCCGGTCTCCGCGATGAGTGCCGCGATCAGTTCCACGTAGTCTTGCGCCGTCTCCTGGGAGTGCTCCTCGCGGGTGCGGCGTCGCGCGGCAGCGGGCGAGGGGCTCGCTGAGCGAACTTCGGAGGAGTTGATGGGCTGGCCTTTCACGAGAAGGAGTTAAGTGGAAAAGGAACCGGTTGACAATTGTCACTCAGAATGTATTGTAGGCTACAATATTAATATAAGACGTGATAGTAGAGCCGATGCGTGATCATTCCGCGCCCCGCCAGCGCCGGGCGCACCCCCGACGAAAAGCTCCTCGGTCGGCCGCGGAGTCGGTGCGCATTGCGATGAGTTGGATGCTCCGCTTGACCGCGGTCATTGTCCTGCTTGCCGTAACGACGTCCAATCTGTTGGCGGAGGCCGATGCGGTCGACGAGAGCGTCAGCGCCCTGCAGGACAAGAGCCGCTACCACCTTTTTAACCCAACTCCGGTGGGGCGGATGCGTGAGATGTCCACGGATCGCCCGGACAAGACAGAGAGCCCTTACACGGTGGATGCGGGCCACTTTCAATGGGAGATGGATCTGGCGAATTTAAAACTCTATTGACCTGTCCCTTTATTCTCTGTCCCTTTATTCTCTACGGCGAAGCTTCCCACGCAGCGGCTTCGTTCAACAAACCGGATGCATCGAACTCCGAATTCGCGTCTCGTTTTCAAGTCTGGATCCATTGGAGCGGGATCGGTGATCCGGAGCGCTAGGCGGCTGCGTGGGAAAGTTATCTATGAACACGAAAGTTCAAAACGGCACCGAGATTGCCCGGCCATTCCTTCCTACAAAGGACTTCGAATTGTCCAAGCGCTTCTATGAGGCGCTCGGCTTCACAAAAGTCCTGGATGGTGATGTGGCGATCTTCCGACTTGGAGCAAGCAGCCTGATTCTCCAAAAGCATTTCCAGAAAGAATGGGCAGAGAACTGCATGATGCAGATGATGGTCGATGATCTCGATGTATGGTGGGGGCATATTTCCTCACTGAATCTGCCCGAACAATTCGGGGTGCGCGCTCCAAAACCACCAGCGATACAGCCTTGGGGTTTACGCATCGCCTACGTCACCGACCCATCTGGGGTGCTTTGGCATATTGCGCAACGCCGACCGGGCATCCCTCATGACGAGTAATGTACCCGCGCCGCCGCCTATGGAGGGTCCAGCGAAGGTGCCGAACTCGGAAGGCAGAGGGACGCAATGGCAACCGGATGCACACATATCCGCACAAGAATGAGAATGGCGATGGCTTCCATTGCGTTGCGACCGTGTTGCGGCAGCCGGGTGGCGTCAAATCACCTTTCGACAGCGACGGCTACCGCGCTGCAGCGAATAGGCATTTAGCGCAGGAAACATATGATGATCCGACTTGTTCCAAAGATATTCTTTAATCGCATGGATGAAGGGCTCGATCTCTTCGTGGGTTGTCTCCGATTCACGGTTCTCTATCAAGACGAGTTGTTGGCCGTCGTTGGCAGGGACGGAGCAAAGGCATACGTGGTCGAAAGTCCGGAGTACGCGGCGAAGGACCGACCTGAGATCGCTATCGAGACGGACAACATCGATGAAATATACAAAGATATATCCACCAGGCGGCCGGCCATATTACACCCGAATCTTCCTCGTGTCACCAAGCGGCCCTGGGGTGCTCTTGAATTCTCCCTGTTGGATAAGACAGGTGTTTGTGTTGTGTTTCGGCAGTGGCCTCCATAGTACAAAGAATTGGATTCGGAGTTCGATTGATCGGTTGGCGTTCCGTCCGTGAACTCGAGGTGGAATTAATCAACCGGTTACCGTGTCCAGACCCGAACGTGGGTCAACACGTTGACGGGGAAAGTCACGTTGACCGCCGTTTCGGCTGGATTGGTGACCGAGTTGTCGATTTGCGCACGTCGGTGAGGATAACCCGCCAGTCCGCCGGCATGGCGGCGAAACGGGTCTCGTCACCCATCAATTGACCGATCGAAACAGTATGGGTGGGCAGATCCGAATAGAAGCGCGTGGATGCCATGTGGAAACTCCGTTCACGAAAATCGCGGAGCGTCAATAAATGGAATTCCTGATATGTAGTGGAATCTAAACAACCCCGTCTCAAGCCTTCCCGTTACGGCTCGTTCGATTCTGGATACTGCTCCGGTGACTGGCCGCCGGAGTCGATCAACTGGATACGATTCATTCTCCTGATAGGTGGATCGATCCGATCGAGCCGAAGAATGAAATCCCAACGGTCGCCAAAATCAAAAAGAAACTTCATGGTCCCCTTCTCCGGCAAAGCGGTTTCCCCGACCCCGATCTCGTGCCCGTAAGGTCCATCATCGCAATACGGATGGTTGTAGGTCCGGCTCTTGCCGAGCTGGTCCCGGTAACGAAATTCGTAGAGATGGTCGGTGTCCGTGAACTTGAAGGCTGCCAGAATCGCCATCGCCAACTCGTCCAGCGAGGCGTCATGCGGCACGGCCAGCCGGTGCCATGCCTCGCCGCGGCGCCGGCGCGGATCCAGGCTGGCATTAAAAACATAGACACCCGGACGGGCTGCGACCTCGGGCTCAGCCCACACTTTTTGCCACTCGGGAAAATACGGCTGAAAGGCGGGTTGCAAAACTCCAAAGTCTGCGTCTTCCGGCAACTGATAATAATAAGAACAGAAGTCTTCGTCCAAACAAAGCAGCTCCAAGATCGCCCAAGCCACCGCCTCGCCCCAGGGCGTGCGCCGGGCCTTTCCCATGATCCAACCCCGCGTGCTGGAGCGCCGCTGGGCGAGGGCCAGCGGCTGTACTTCGATCAGTCCAAACCTGATCTGCAGCTGCGCGTTCAACGCCGTGACGCCACCGAGAAATCCACACGTGTGGATGCCATCATTGAAGGTCTTCCATCGGGTGGACAACGTGTCCGCGAGGAACCTAAGATTGCTCGAGAACTGTTCGAATCCCCGCCGTCTCTCTCCTCCCAACACTTCCTCGTCGGCGTCGACCAACCACGCTTCGAGCAGGGTGAAATACTGCTCGATCGGATGCAGCCTGACCCACCGAGCCAGGGCCTCGTCGTTTATCCAAACTCGTTTCTCATTCGCTCGCACGAGGTCCATCACTCGCAGCAACACATAAAGGCCGGCGATGTTCGGATAGTCCTTCAAGAGCGGACGCTTGAGCTCCAATTGTATCGGCTGACTGAGCAGCGCGTTCAGCTCGGGCAGCACGGCGGTCGGCAGGTTTCCGCGGTTGCTTCCGGTAGTGATGGCGCGGGTTCCGATAAACTCGATCAGCGTTTGCAGGTCGCTGAGGATCGAGCCCAGGCCGCCGGCGGAGACCTGCGTCTCGGTGAGGAGTTGGCGGCATCGCTCCGCCGCCTTGGCCATCGGGTTGATTGGTTTGGTTGGCTGCTTCTTCCCGGCATCGGGGTTCTCAAAAAATTCATCTTTCATACGGGAACCTCCGGTGTGGGTGGCGAATTAGCATTCAAGCAGCGATTGGCAGCTCGAATAGGCCATGGCAGCGGGCTTGCCAAGGGGCGACGCGAACGTCAATACCCCTATTTCCCGCCATCCTCGATCCGGTAGAGATGCGTTTTCGTACGGAGAATGAAGGCTTTTCCGGAGACCGCAGGCGATGCCATGAATCCGGCATCGAGTTGGTTGCGAGCCAGAAGCTCAAAAGTGTCACCTTCCTTCAGCACGGTTGTCTCGCCCGTGCTGTTAAAGCAGAAAATCCGACCGTCCGCCAACACCGGCGAAGCGTAGAGCGTGCCCCCGATGCGCTCCTGCCACAACTCCTTCCCGGTGCTGGCCTCAAGGCAGGCCACAACACCATTGTCACCCGGGAGGTACAACCGGTTGTTTGTCAGAATTGGCGAGGGCATCCGGGGCACACCGCGACTGGCTTTCCATACCACATGACTGTCGGTCACATCCCCGGAACCATCCGGTCGGACTGCCAGGAGTTCGGAGGGACCATTGCCCGTGGCAATGAAAACCAAACCCTGGCCGGCCACCGATGTCATTGACGGTGTGTGTCCGGGATAACGAATCTTCCACAGTTCTTTGCCCGTCCTTGGATCATAGCTGTAGGCGGCCTTCGAGCCCGCGCTGATCATCTGAGTTTTGCCCGCCAGTTCCACGATGAGCGGCGTCGTAAATCCCTTGCGAGCATCCCCGTCGCCCGCCGGCTTTCCATTCGCGCCGATATCCCCCCAATCCGTCGTCCGGTCCGTGCGCCAGACCGTCCTGCCGTCGGTCTTGTTCAGGGCGGTCAGATATTGCTGATCGACCCCGTCCATGGTCAGGATCAAAAGATTCTGGTGCAACACGACCGAGGAAGCTGGCCCGCGGAAATGACGGCACGGCAGATCTTCCCGTTTCCAGATGATTTTGAATGTCTGACTGTCGAGGCAGGCGGTTCCATAACTGCCGAAATGAACATACGCGCGGCCCTTTTCCAGCGCCGGCGATGGCGACGCGTAACAATTGACGTTGTTTCCGAGCGGCTCGGGTGAATCCGAATGGAACAGTTTCTCATTCAGCAAGATCTTGCCGGTGGCGTCGTCCACGCAGATGACGAAGAAGTCTTTGCCATCCGGTGTGGCGCGGGTCAGCCAGATGCGGCCAAGCATCACGACTGGCGAAGACCAACCGAGGGGATCGAGCGCCGTTTTCCATTTCACATTCTCCGTCTCGCTCCATTTCAACGGCAATCCAACCGACTGGCCGCCGCTGGGGCCGATCGCATGACCGTCTTGTGTCGGCCCGCGAAATTGGGGCCAGTCGGCCTGGACGGACAATGCCGCGAGCGAGGTTGCGACCAAAGTGGCAACGCCATGATGGATTCTCATGTTGGTGAAACGGTGTTGAACTACCGGCAATGTGTTTGATCTGCGTTTCGCGGTTCAAGCAATTTATAGTCGCGAGTAATCCAAATCGTGCTCCTTGCCGGCAGCTGGTCTGATCAGGTAGTGTTTGCGCTCCCATGACACCCGTCACCCGCTCCGGCGATCCCGCGTCCGCTGCCCAAATGAAACCCAGCCGCACTCGGTATTGGGTCCTTGCGTTCGCCATTATCCTGGCCGTGATCCAATACATCGACCGCGTCGCCATCTCACAGGCGATGCCCGAGATCGCGGGCGAGCTGAAGCTGTCCGACGCGCAGAAGGGGGCCGTCTTTTCCGCCTTTGGTCTGGCCTACGCACTTTTCGAGATTCCGACCGGATGGCTCGGCGACAAGATCGGTGCGCGCAAGGTGCTCGCTCGCGTGGTGTTGTGGTGGTCGTTTTTCACGGCGGCCACCGGCTGGGTGGGCAGCTACGTTTCACTCCTAATCACCCGGTTCCTGTTTGGCGCGGGTGAAGCCGGCTGTTTTCCCAACCTGACCAAGGCCCTGAGTACGTGGCTGCCCAAGAACGAACGCACCCGCGCGCAAGCCATCATGTGGATGGGCGCGCGCTGGGGCGGCGCATTCACCCCGTTGCTGGTTGTGGCGGTGATGGCCTTCATGAGCTGGCGCTGGGCCTTCCACGTGTTCGCGCTGCTGGGTGTCCTCTGGACCGTCGTCTTTCTCTGGTGGTTCCGTGACAACCCGCGCGACCACAAAGGCGTCAACGCCGCGGAGCTGGAGCTGCTCAAAGAAAATGAAAGCAACGTTGAGGGCCACGGCAACGTGCCCTGGCGCAAGCTGGTTACGAGTCCCACCATGTGGATGCTGTGGGCCCAATACTTCTGCCTCAGCTACGGCTGGTATTTCTACATCACCTGGCTGCCCACTTACCTCAAGGATGTGCGGGGCTTGGAATTCAAATCCAACGTCGTGATGAAATGGCTGGCGGATGTGCTCGAAGGCATGCTGAGTCCGGAGATGACCCTTAAGGTGCTTTCGGCAGCGCTGGCGGGCATCCCACTCCTGTTCGGAGGGTTTGGCTCGTTGACGGCCGGAATAATGTCAACGCACTTCCTGGCCAGGGGCGCCAAGGTGGTGAAGGTCCGCCGTCTCTTCGGTTGCCTCGGTTTCACCGGTGCGGCCGGATTGTTGATGCTTTCGTTTTATATTGCCGATCCGCTGCTGGCGATGCTGGCGATGGGGATGGCGAGCTTCTGCAATGACCTGACGATGCCCGGCAGTTGGAGCACGTGTATGGATGTCGGAGGCAAATACGCGGGCACCGTCTCGGGCTCGATGAACATGATGGGCAACTTCGGCGGCATGGCGGGTCCGCTCGTCGTGGGCCTCGTCTTGTCGTGGACCAACAAGGACTGGCAGCTCGCCTTCGCCATCTCGTCAGTCATTTATTTCCTCGGCGCCATCTTCTGGCTCTTCATCGATCCCGTGACACCGCTCGAGAAAACAGCGGAGGCCTGAGCCAACGCGTGCATCCCGAAGTTGTTGGAGAAGGCAGCGGACGCCGCGCTGCGGTCCCCGCGCCGTTCAGGCGCGGCACGAAGCGCGCTGCGGCCCTGTCCCGCCGCTGAACGCGGGCGGGGTTGTCGCAGCGCGACAAGCTCTATCAAATCAACCGGTTACCGTGTCCAGACCCGCACGTGGGTCAACACGTTTACGGGGAAAGTCACGTTGATCGCCGTTTCGGCTGGATTGGTGACCGAGTTGTCGATCTGCACGTCGTAGTTCTGGGCTGGGCCGCTGTCCGGCGTGAGCACGAGGCGGATGGGCACCCGCTGGCCGAAATCTTTGGCACGCACTTTGACCGTTTGGTTGGGCGAACTTCCCGACGGTAAAAGGACTTGAGCCGGCCCCGAGTCGACCGGGATCACTTTGCCGCCGGCTTCGACGATGTCCAGGCGTGGCAATGGATCCGGGAATACCGCCATCAAGCCCCCCACCGAGGCGGTGGTGTTGGGGAAAAAGCTAAATCCAATGCCGATGCGATCGATCGCATCGATGCGCGTCCGTCCGTCACCGTTGTTGTTACTGCCTCCATTGCCGCGCACATCAATCGACCCAGTGCCCGTGATGACGGGCGCAATCATCCGGACGGCCCCACCGCTGCCGGTGTTGAGCACAGTGGCGGAAAGCGCCTGGCCACCCCAGGCGAAAACGAGTCCGTGACAACAGCTCTCGAAGCGTTGTCGAGGCAACGGGGTCAAGTCGCAGGAGTCTTTATGGATTTCTGGATTTTGTGGCTTTTCGTCGGTCGATTTTTGGCGAAATATCCACCCGAACTGAATTTTTCCACATGCTGGCAAACAATCTCTCCGGTCATTACCGATTCCTTGCGGGTATCGAACCCTACTCGTGTGGCGTGGTGGCCGATCCGGGATGGGAAATCGTGCGCGTGACGCTTCCTGCCCTGATACCGTGGCGAGAAGGTTTCGCGTACGTTGACGACACGCTGCGTCGCGCGGTCTTGGGGCGCGGGGCTCTCTGCGCGATGGAACTGCGTTCGCCTCAACCGTTCGACATGGATGGGTTCATTGAGTTTAATCGCGGATATCGGGACGTGTTGCAGCAATGGAAACTGCTCGTGAATGGGGTGAATCCAATCGCACGCACCAATGTCGCACCCCTGACGAACCCGCCCACCTCGGTTTCGCTGCATGCGTTTTCATTCGTCCGCCCGAATGCCGATCGGAAGCGCCCGACATTCATCGTGGCGGGCGCAGGAGAATTGCGGGAAGGAATCCTGGAGTCGCAGGGGGTGGTTCGACGCGGCGATGTGTCGCCGGGCGCCATGTTGGAAAAGTCGGCCTACGTTCTCGGGGTGATGACGGATCGTTTGAACGGCCTTGGGGTGAGTTGGGATCGAGCGACTGCAGTCGACCTCTACACGGTGCACTCTCTGGAAGAGTCCTTGCGCCGACAGCTGCTCGACACGATCGGACCTGCGGCGCGCCACGGACTTTGCTGGCACATTTCCCGTCCTCCGGTGTTGGAGATCGAGTTCGAAATGGATGTTCGCGGCGTGGCGTGTGAGTTGAATGGGTAATTGGACCCGCACGGACGGTATCCGCGCTTGAGTTCCCGGCGTCTTCAGTTGAGAGTTGGAGTCGTCACAGATCAAAGGAACCGCATGATGTATTGCAGCCGCCGGTCTTTTCTTGCGGGCACGACCGCGACGCTCGCGCTCGGCCCGAGCGCGTGGGCCGCGGAGCGGCGTCGTCCCCGGATCGCCGCATTGACGACGATTTATCACAAGTATTCGCATTCCCAACACATCGTGGATCGATTCCTGGATGGCTACGGATGGGAAGGACGACATCACCGGCCGGCGATGGACGTTGTTTCGCTCTACGTGGAACAAGTCGGAGACAATGATTTGAGCCGGGAACGAGCGCAGCGGCATCCACAATTAAAGATATACCCGACGATTGCCGAAGCGCTCACCCAAGGTGGGAGCGATTTGGCAGTCGATGGTGTCCTGCTCATCGGTGAGCACGGCAAATACCCCGTCAATGAGAAAGGCCAGACGCTGTATCCACGCTACGAGTATTTCCAGCAAATCATGGAGGTATATCGTCGAACTGGCCGAACGGCACCAGTGTTCAATGACAAGCACCTTTCGTGGAACTGGGATTATGCGAAGCGGATGGTGGAGACTGCCAGGGAACTTCGCTTCGGGTTTATGGCAGGCTCGTCCCTGCCGGTCACCTGGCGGCAACCCTCCGTTGATTTACCCTTCGGCGCGTCCGTTGACGAGGTCCTGGGCGTTTGGGGCGGTGGGATTGACGGAGGAGACATACATGTGATCGAAGCGATGCAGTCGATCGTCGAGCGCCGGCGGGGTGGTGAGACGGGCGTGCGCGCGGTTGAGGCGTTTCGCGGCGAGCGGTTCTGGAAAGCGATGGAGGCGGGTTCCTGGAAGGCAGGCGGCTGGGATCCCCGGTTGCTGGAAGCCGCGCTTTCGCGGAGCAATCAACTCAACTCGCCGCGGGCTACCTACAGCAACGTCTTCCCGAGAACGGAGGATTTGCGTCGCCTGGCTCCCGATTCCTACGCCTATCGATTCGAGTATGCCGATGGATTGAAGGCGTCGATCGTGCAGTTCAAAGGCAATGTTGTGGGGGACTGCAACGTCGCCGCGCGGATCAAGGGCGGCGACATCTTTTCCGTCCTATTTTATCTGCCGTACTACACGATGCGGAATTTCTTCAGCCCGCAGGTTCACCACATCGAGTCCCTCTTTCTCACCGGGAAATCGCCCTACCCGATCGAACGAACGCTGCTGACGACCGGAATGACGGCGGCGGGAATCGAGTCGCTGTTTCAAAACCAACGCCGACTCGAAACGCCCCACCTGGCGATTCGCTACCAACCCACTCGGCAATCGACATTCTGGAGGACTTGATGATTACGCGACGTGCTTTCCTCGGCGCTCTCGGAACCGCAACGTTGGCCGAAACCGTCCTCCCCGTCATGGCGCGGGCGGCGAGTCCTCCCCGGCGAGTCGCCATCGTTACCACCGTCTGGACCTATCAGTCCCACGCGCAGCACATGGGTGATCGGTTCCTGGTTGGGTACCCGCGGCACGGTCGATGGCATCAACCACCGCTCCAGGTTGTTTCGCTTTATGTGGATCAAAGGCCCGACGGTGACCTTAGCCGCCAGCGCGCCGCGGAACACGGATTCACCGTATATCCCACCATCGCTGAGGCTTTGCGTTGTGGGGGCAACACGCTGGCGGTCGATGCCGTGGTGATTATCGGTGAACACGGCAACTATCCGCACAATCACAAGGGACAGATCCTGTATCCGCGTTACGAGTTCTTCGAAGAATGCGTGAGCGTGTTTGAACAGGACGGGCGCTCCGTGCCGGTATTCAACGACAAGCATTTGTCCTACAGCGGGGAAAAGGCGCGGAAAATGGTGGCCGATTCGAAGCGGCTCAAGTTTCCGTTCCTCGCGGGATCGTCGTTGCCGGTCACGTGGCGCTTGCCGCCCGTAGAAATTCCTTACGGCGCAAAGTTAAAAGAGGCGCTGATGGTGGGAGTCGGCGGTTCCGACCCGATGGATTTCCACGCGCTGGAGGCGATGCAGTGCATGGTTGAGCGGCGGCGGGGCGGTGAAACCGGCATCAAGTCCGTGCAACTCATCGAGGGTGACGCCGTTTGGCGAGCGGGTGAGAACGGGGGTTGGTCCAAACGCCTCCTGGAGGCGGCCCTTTCCCGTTCGGACTCACTCCAAGGGGATTCCGATCTCGATTCGCGCCCGCAAGATCTCGCCAACAACGGCCAACTTCCGAAGCTTGTCAAAAATCCTTCTGCCTACCGGATCGAACGAAATGACGGCCTGCGCACCACGTTACTCATGCTGAACGGGGCGCTGGGCGATTTCTGTTTCGCCGCTCAACTCGCCAACGGGGCGGTCGTCTCGACACAATTTTTCCTACCACCGACCCCTAATGTCACGTATTCCGCCTGCTTGGTGGCGCAGATCGAGGAAATGATCCTCACTGGACGCGCGCCTTATCCGGTCGAACGGACACAGATCACCAGCGCAATGCTGGATCGTTGCCTCGACTCGAAAGTCGAAGGTCACCGACGGATCGAGACGCCGGAGCTCAACATTCGGTATCGGGCACCGCGGGGATCCCGGTTCGGCGGTTAAGGGAATTTGGCCGAGCCAGGGTTTGTTTTCAGCATCTTCCGATGGACTGCCGGGCGTAGATATTGGGGGTCGGATTCAAGAAGATTGTCACGGATAGGTTCAAGCAACCGATCGGACGAAAACTCATCGGTTGCTTGAACCGTCCGGACATCGATGCATGATTGCGGCGAGCCATTATGAACACAAAACAACCCGTTCCTTCATTTTCGCCGATCACTCGGCGGAGTTTTCTTCGAACCGGCGCGATCGTTTCCGCCGGTCTTGCATCCCTCCCACTGTCTGCGCGCGCGCAGGTCAACAAGAACAGCAAGCTGCGCATCTTCCAGATCGGCGTGGGCGGCATTGGCAGCCTCCAGCGCAGCGGATTAAAAGGTCATCCCATGGTAGAATGGGCCGGCTTCTGCGATGTGGACCGCCGGGAGATTGACCAGATCAAAAAGGACCATCCCAACGCCTGGACCTGCAGCGATTATCGGGAAGCCTTTGCCAACCGGGCCGGCGATTTCGACGCCGTGATTGTGGACATACCGGACTTCCACCACGCCCCGGCGATCCTGACGGCGTTGAAGCATAACAAACACATCTATGGCCAGAAGCCGCTCGTGCACCAACTTTCCGAACTCCGGATGATCCGTGACGGACTGAGGGCGCGTCCCGGCTTGGTGACTCAGATGGGTAATCAGCGGGCGTGCAACCGGGGGCGGATGGTGTCGGTCGAGATGCTGCGTAGCAACCAACTGGGCCGACCAATCGAGGCCTATGTCTGGACGGGCGGCATATCGCGCGGCCACTACTTCGCCGATGCCTGGAGCGCCTACCCGGCGGCGCAGTCTGTGCCGGAATATTTGAATTGGGACTTATGGCGCGGGCCGCTCGAATCGGAGATTCCTTATAGCGCAGACCTGGCACCGCGACGTTGGCGGACTTTCTGGGAGACGGGCGGCGGCCAGTTGGCCGATTGGGGGTGCCACTTGCTGGATCTGCTCTACTTCGCCTACGACCTGCCCTCGCCGGAAGCGGTTCTCACCCACTCGCCAAGGCCATCGAACACCGGACATGCGGCGCATAACCAGAGCACCATTACCTATCCGGGCGGCGGGAAGTTTGCCCGCGATAAGTTCATCGTGCACTACAACGACGACGCCTTATTGCCGTCCTTTGCCGCGCTGGGACTGCCACCTGTGAAGGTGGGGGCCAATCATACGATGGTCGTGTGCGAGGAAGGCACGCTGCTGCTCCAGGCCGATGGCGCGATCACGGTGTTCCGCAAAGGCAAGGAAATGGAAGATGAACCCCAACCAAAAGTGGCACCGCGCAACCATTGGAAGGATTGGGCGGACAACTGTCTCGGCGACAAAAAGCCTCTTTGGACGCCGTTCGACATTGGTTGGCGCATCACGGAACCGGCGTTGTTGGCGGTCAAGGCGACCCGTTTTCCGGGCGAGGAACTCCGCTGGGATGCCGCGAACTTCCGCTTCAGCAACCACGAAAAGGCGAACCAGGAAATCCTGTCCCGCAATTACAGGAAAGGATTTGCCCCGCCGGCGGTGGCCTGAGTCCGGAGTTCGCGATGAACCTCCCCGCCGCCGCCCCGCCCGTCGCCGAGCCCCGCCTTCAGCGGGGCATTGGCATTGTTCAAGCGACCGCGCTGAACATGTCGAATATGGTGGGTATCGGGCCATTCATCACGATCCCGATCCTGATGACCGCGCTCGGCGGGCCGCAGGCGATGCTGGGTTGGGGCGTTGCGCTCGTCGTCGCGCTGGCGGATGGACTCGTGTGGAGCGAACTCGGTGCCGCCATGCCGAGGTCGGGCGGCAGCTACCAGTTTTTGCGGGATGGATTCGGACGTGAACGCTGGGGACGGCTGATATCTTTTCTTTTCATCTGGCAATTTCTGCTTTCCGGGCCGCTGGAAATCGCTTCCGGATTTATTGGTTTCGCGCAGTATTTGAAATACCTCTGGCCCGGCGCGACGGACCGCGGCGTGCTGCTCGCAGGAGCGGGCTCTGGCTTGGCCTGCATCGTATTGCTCTACCGTCCTATCGGCAATATCGCCCGCATCATGGTTGGGCTGTGGATCGGCACTCTGGTGACGGTCGCCGCGGTGCTCTTTACGGGAGCGACCCATTTCGACGCAACGCTGGCATTCGATTTCCCGGAAGGTGCCTGGAAGATCGGCCCGGCGTTCTGGCTGGGATTGGGAATGGCCTCGCGGATCGGAATGTACGACTACCTCGGTTACTACAACGTCTGCCACCTCGGTGATGAAGTGCGCGATCCGGGCCGCGTCATCCCGCGCTCCATGCTCATCAGCTTGGCCGCCGTCGCTGTGCTGTATGTCGGCATCAACTTCTCAATCATCGGCGTGGTGCCGTGGCGATCCTTCGTTCCCGCGAGTGATCCGCCGGCCCCCGTCGTCTCGATGATGATGGAAAAAGTGTGGGGCGCGGACGTGGCGAAAGTCTTCACTGTGTTCGTGCTCTGGACCGCCTTCGCGTGCTGTGTGGCGCTGCTGCTTGGCTATTCGCGCATCCCGTTTGCAGCGGCGCGCGACGGCAATTTCATTAAAGTATTTGCGCGACTCCATCCCACCGGCGCGTTTCCCCATGTGGCGCTCCTCGTGGTCGGATTGCTCGCCGTGGTTTTCACGTTTCTGCCGCTCATGACGGTCATCGACGCGCTCTTCACGACACGGATCGTGGTGCAATTCTGCGGACAAATCGCCGCGCTGATGCTGCTGCGCAAGACGCGGCCCGATCTCGCGAGACCCTTCAAAATGTGGCTCTACCCCGTGCCCGCATTCGTTGCATTCGGCGGCTGGATGTTTCTGTTGGTGACGACCGACCAGAAGCAACTCGCGTACGGTGCGTGCGTGCTCGTGCTCGGCGTGGTGGCGTTTCTCTTGATGGCAAAAGCAGCGCGCCGCTGGCCGTTCGTGCCCCGATAAGAGTGAACGGGAATAGAATTTCGATGCACGCGGTCACATCGCGCCAATCTGTCCCACCGTGAGCCCACCATCGATCACGATAATCTCGCCCGTGATGTAGCTCGCCGCGGACGAGCAGAGGAACACCACGGCACCCGTGCAGTCGGCGGGCGTCCCGATGCGGCGGAGCAGGATCTTTTTGTTGTAATGCTCGACGAGATTCGTTGAGCGTGACTCCAGCCACTTCGCATTCAGCGGCGTGCGGATCAAGCCTGGCGCGATACCATTCACCCGGATGCCGTGATCCGCCAGCGAGATGGCCAGTGAACGGATGAGCATGACCAGCGCACCCTTCGACGTGTCGTACGCCGTCGAATCCGTTTCGGCCTGAAAGCCGTTGGTCGAGGTGGTGATGACGATCGAGCCGCCGCGTCCGGCTGTCATGAGCCGCTTCGCGAATTCCTGTACGGTGAAATAAATCGCGGTCACGTTGAGTTGGACGGTTTTCTCCCAAAGCGCGCGCGTCATTTCCAGGAACGGGATGTCGAAAAAACTGCCCGCATTGCAAACCAGCGTGTCGAGACCCGGCTGCAAGCGAAATGCTTCCGCCATCATCCGCGACGGGGACTCGGGTAACATCAGGTCCGCCACAATGTAATCTGAATCCCGCGGGATGGTATCCGGTCGCTCGGGCAGTCCATGGAAGACGAGCTTGGCCCCGGCCTCCCGCAGCCCAGACGCGAGGGCAAAGCCGATCCCTTGGGACGATCCCGTAACCAGTGCCGCGTGCTCAACCATCGAGAAAGTGTTCATTTTTGAGTGGCCAACATGGTTGAACTATATTCTGTGGATCAGGGCGTCGCCAGATAAAGTCGCAGGATCGACCTGCACCCGGGGCAAGGCGCGGAGTGCCGTAAGAACTTAGCCCATGGCGTGAGCCATGGGATATTGGGTGCGCGGTGCGCGAGCCCTGGAAGGGCGACAGTGGATATCGCCACATTATGGCGGATTTGTCCTCCGGCTGTGTCGCCCCTGACGGGGCTTACGCCTTGTGCGAACACAGTCCCACGGCTCACGCCATGGGCTAAGGTCTGGCGCCGCTCCGCGGCTTAGCGGAGACAACGATCAGAGAGATGGACATATAACTCGGCTTCTCCAAGAATATCGGGCTTATCCACTTGATGCCGCTGGGATTTCGATCGACCCTTCATGACGAGTACCGCTGGTAAATGGCCAAACTCCAGGGCTCCTTCGGAGCCGGGGAGATCGAGTCGAAGTTTGCACTCCCGCTCATTTTCTCTACAGCGGAGCAAAGTCCGGGTTGTACATTTTTGCCGGAAGCGTATCCGTAGAGGCGTATGAAGTGCGCATTTCTTTACCTGCCGATTCTAGCCGCTGTGATTGGGTTAACCGGTTGTGAGACCATTCCTCCGGGTGCCGAGCGCGGAGCTCACGGCACAATGGCATACGAGGTTCTGATTGACGCGTCGCCACCGGGCGCGCGCATTCAGGCCAATGGCGCGGATCTGGGCAACACGCCGGTGCGCTTGAAAATCTTTGGCGATCCGGACGGCACGTTTCATGACTTCGGTGCCCCCTGGTACGTGATCAAAGCCGTCCCTATCGCCGCCAACCAGTTCGAGCAGGTTCGTTTTTTTGGTACGGGTCGCGGATTCGGCCCGGAAGACCAGATCCCGAAACAGATCTCCTTCGACATGAACCGTCCGGCTCCGGTCAGCCCACCCTACGGACCGCCGATCTACGGCACCCCGTACCCCTATTACTATGGGCCGCCTCCGTATTATTATGGGCCGCACTACCGGCACCGATGGTGATCGCGCCAATCTAAAGTATGCATCGAAGGCTTTTTTCGCTGAGTTGGATCGCATGCCTTGTTGGGTTCTCGACGATCGGTTGCGCCGCAACCCCCGGGGCTACCTTTTACGTCTCACCTCTCGGCAACGACACATGGGGAGGGATGCACGCGACCCGCCAGAGCCGGGGAGTCAACGGGCCGTTTAAATCGATCGAACGGGCGCGCGATGCGATCCGTGAACTCAAATCCGTCCCGAGGTCGGGGGAATTGAAATTCGCGGTTTGCTTTCGCGGTGGCGATTATCCACTCACAAAGACCGTCGAGTTCACAGCGGAGGACGGTGGATCTCGGGCGGCGCCGATCGTTTACCGTGCCTACCGGAACGAACGCGTTCGCTTCACGGGTGGGATTCCCATCGCTGGATGGAAACCCATCCAAGACCCGGGGGCGATGAACCGTCTCAACGACGCCGTTCGGCCGCATATAGTGCAATCGGATCTGCATGCGCAGGGGATCACGAATTTCGGCCAGTTATTCGAGCGGAGCGGTGCGCTGCTGGAGCTGTTCTTCAACGGTCAGCCGATGCAGATCGCGCGGTGGCCAAACCCGAGTTCACCGAACCAGGGTTGGTATCGGGTCGGGTGGGTGCCGGAGGAAGGCAGCGGCGACCGGTTCATCTACACGGGTGGACGTCCCAGTCGTTGGGCGCAAAGCGAGGATGTTTGGCTCCACGGCTACTGGTTGCACGAATGGTGGGATCGCTATGCGAAGGTTAAATCCATTGACGCCGAGCAGGCGATCCTCATCACGGCGCAGCCCGATCTCGTGCGCCTCAAACCGCCGGATATTACAACCGGCAAACGGATCAATCGGGAGCATTCATCGGTGGGGCGGCGTTTCTACGCGTTGAATATCCTCGAAGAGCTCGACGAGGCGGGAGAGTGGTATCTGGATCGCAAGTCGGGCGTGCTCTACTTCTGGCCGCCGAACGATGCGGCTGCGCTGTTCGCGAGGACGTCAGGGACGGGTTCGGAGTTGGGACGGGAACCGGCAGACAACAGATCCCATCGATCGAGCGCTGCCGAGCCAGCGACTCCGTTCGCACTCTCGTCGCACGAGGACCCTCGCGCGTTTGTTTCCATGCTCGAAGCACCCCTGATCACGCTGCGTGAGGCCTCGCACATCACGTTTCAGGGGATTACCTTCGAGCACGGTCGGAGCAACGCGATAGAGATTAGCGGGGGCCGCGGTGTGCGGATCGAAGGATGTCGGATCGGAAATCTGGGAGGCAAGGGGGTTGTCATCGACGGCGGCCATGATCACGCCATCCGGAGTTGTGATCTTTATCACCTGGGGGATGGCGGCATCGTGTTGCGCGGCGGCGATCTGGCTTCACTCACCCCGGGCGGGCATTCCGTCGACAACTGCGTCATCACGGACTTCAGTCGAATTAACCGCACGTATCGCCCCGCGGTCGATCTGGCTGGAATCGGCCACCGGGTTGCGCATTGCGACATCCATACCGCGCCGCACACGGCAATTCTTCTCGGCGGCAACGACCACGTGATCGAGTTCAACGACGTCCATCACGTCGCCCAAGAGACGGACGACGTGGGGGCGCTCTACGCGGGCTACGACATGACGGCACGGGGTCACCTTATTCGATTCAATTATTTTCACGACATTCTTGGCATCCAGCTCAAGGCCCCGGCTCGGGCAGTTTATCTGGATGATTTCCGGGCTGGCACCTTGGTGTATGGCAATTATTTTGAGAACACGTTCGGGGTGAAACTCGGTGGCGGGCGCGACAACGTCGTTGCGAACAATGTCTTCGTAAATTGCGAGCCGGCCATTCAACTCGACGCGCGTGGCCTCACGTGGGCGTCGCGCAACTGGGAGCCGTCGTTTTTCCGCGACTACATGCTGACGAAACTGGAGGCCTTGAACTACCGGCAGCCTCCGTGGAGCCGCCATTATCCCGAGTTGCTGGAGCTGACCCCAACCGAAGGCCCGATCCCGCGCGGCAGCAAGATCACGCGGAACATTTTCTTCGGCGGGAAGAAATGGCTCGATATCTCCGCAGAGGTGGAGCCGGGGTGGATTGAAATTCACGCCAATTGGCACGAGGGCGATCCGGGGTTTTTTGAGCGGGACGATCTGCGAGAGTCGGACAGGCATTGGGACCATGAAAAGGCTCACCCCTCTCACCCGGCCTACAGCCCCCCTCTCCCCCGCCTTGCAGCGGGGGAGGACGGCAGGGTGAGGGGGGCGGTTCATGGAGTGGGAAGCAACGGTTTCCGGGTGCTCAACCGATCCGCGGCGGATCGGATCGGCTTTCAACGGATTCCCGTCGAGCAGATTGGCGTGCAGCCGGATGAATTCAGAACTGGGAAAGCACCGGCGTTGAGGCGATGAGCCGGAGCGTCCTTCATGGAGGGCGCATTCCGAACTTGTTGGAGACGGTAGCGGACGCCGCGCTGCGGCGTCCCCGCGCCGTTCAGGCGCGGCACGAACCAGCGCAGCGGCCCTGTCCGCCCGCTGAACGCGGGCGGGGTTGTCGCAGCGCGACAACCTCTACCAACAACTTCAGGATGCCCCCCTTCATGGAGGTTCAGTGTCCGGAAGCTTGTTTCTCCACGTCCTGGGTGGCTGAATGCGGTGTCCGATATGAATTACGACGCGATTGTCATCGGCGGTGGCCCGGGAGGAAGCAGCGCGGCGACTCGCCTTGCCCGAGGGGGGCGCCGGGTTTTGGTCCTCGAGAAGGAGCGATTCCCCCGGTTTCATATCGGCGAATCTCTGCTGCCGTATTGCTCTGAGATTTTTGAGGAACTGGGTGTCGCCGAGAAATTGAACGCCGCCGGGTTCCCAGCCAAACACGGAGCGCAATTCTGGCTGGGGACGGGTGCCAAAATGACTGGATTTGCTTTTAGGCAGGGCAAATTTACCCGGTTTCACGAGGCGATTCAGGTCGAGAGATCCCGATTCGATGATCTGCTGTTGCGACACGCTGAATCGTGTGGCGTCGATGTGAGGGAAGAATTTTCAGTCACCCGTTACGAACGGATCGGGGAGGGGATGACGGTGAGCGGGACGGACAGGGTCGGGGGTTCCCAGACGTTTATGGCACCGTTTGTCATTGATGCCAGTGGCCGTGGCAATGTGACCGGAAATCAAGAAGGGATTCGGGTGCCGAACCCGCGGTTGAAGAAGCTGGCGGTATTCGGCCACTTCAAAGGTGTGCAACTGGATGCCGACGAACGCGGCGGGGACACCGTCATTGTCCGATTGGAGAACAAGTGGTTTTGGATCATTCCCCTGGCTCGGGCCGGCGGGGACACAGCGGGCAGCTCCAACAAAGTGAGCGTCGGTCTCGTGATGGATCGCGACGAGTTTGCCTTGGAGAAGTGCTCGCCCGAGAAAGTTTTCTGGAAATGGGTTAAGGACAGTCCTCCGATGATCGATCGAATGAGGCGGGTGACGACTGCGGAATCGATTCAGGCGACCAGTGATTTTTCGTATCGGAATCGGAGCTTCTATGGACCCCGGCTCGTGCGGGTCGGGGACGCAGCGGGATTCATCGACCCGATTTTTTCGAGCGGGGTCTATCTGGCAATGTTTTCGGGAAAACTGGCGGCGAATGCAGTCCATGCGTCTCTGCAGTCGGGCGATGATGGTTCTGCCCGGTTTGCCAAATATGAGAAACGGGTCAATGCGGCGATGAACATATATTCAGAGATGGTCGATGGCTTCTATACGACGCCGTTCATGGAACTGTTTCTGGAGCCCCGGAACAAGTGGGAGCTGTCGGCGGCGATCAATGCCATTCTCGCGGGGGAGTTGGAAGGCGGATGGCGGATGAAGTGGCGGATGCGCCTGTTTTTTCTGCTGGTGAAAGTGCAGCAGCGATTTCCTCTGGTGCCACGGGTGAATTTTTCCCCGTTCACGGGGGGCACGGTGCGGCCGTTGGCAGCGATGGAACCCCGCCGAGTCGATTCCGTGTGAGGACGGAGCTTCATTCGTGGCGCCCGCAGTTCCAGGACGCGGGTGTTGGGGACTCGAGACGTGGGGCGGGGCGGGGTGCCGTGTTCGGGTTCATCGTGTGCCTGTGGGTCTGTGGCTGCCGGTCCGTGTCGCTGGTCGAACCCGTGGACCTGCTGCAACCGGGTTGGCAGGTGACGGAGCGGCCTGCGGTGTGGCGGCCCTCCCGTACTGCGCCCGAGCTTGTGGGAGAACTTCTAATCGCCACCCATCTGGACGGCCGGCGTTTTGTGCAATTTAGCAAACAATCGCTCCCACTGGTGATCGCTCGGACAGAGGGGTCGCTCTGGCGGATTTCATCGCCGATGAAGGGCAGGGGATTTACAGGCCGCCTTCCGGTACCGGAACATGTGCTTTGGTTTCAGATCGACGGCCTTCCGCCGAAAGTATCCGCAAAATCACGTTGGGAAGTTGTATTTGACGCGAATGGCCGTTGGCATCTCAACGATAGACGGACGGGCGAATCGCTGGAGGTCGCGGCCCCATGAAACGTGCCTGGGCATGGGGATTGCTTCTCGCATTTGTCGCGATTGTGGGACTCGGACGTCTCCGCTTTGACGCGGAAATTCTTGGGCTACTCCCGCCGCAGTTGCCGTCCGTTTCCGCTCTTCAATGGCAACAGAAATATTTCAGCGGTACTCGAGAACTCCTGGTGACCTTGCAGGGAGAGGATCCCGAGCGGTTGGCGACGCTCGCCCGAGAGATTACTCAGGCGCTGCGCGGGCGATCGAACCTGGTGAGTTCGGCATGGTGGCAGTCGCCCGCCTACGAGCGCCCGGGGGATCTGGCGGAATTCCTGGCCTGGGCTTGGCGCAATCAACCGCCAGGTGCGGTGGCCGATCTTGGTTCCCGATTGCAGTCTGGAAATCTGGAGGCGGCATTTGCCCTCGCCCGTGAGCAACTGGCCACCGGGCTTTCGCCCGAGGATCTCGGACGCTTCAGTTATGACCCGCTTGGAATGACCCGCTTGCCGTCGCTGGGCGGGGATGCTGGGTTCTCCGGGGACGCGAACCGACTCTTTGCCTCCGACGACGAGCGATTCCGAATTATTCGTGTGATGCCGGTCGAGGCCACCGGCGGCTACCGGTCTGTGGCGCGCTGGTTGGGCGCAATTCGGCGCGAGGTGACGGACGTCGTCAGTCGGGTTGTCCCCGACGGGACCCGCGGGACGGAGATTGTGACGGTTGCCTACACAGGCGGGCCGGCGTTTTTGGCGGAGATCGCGTCCGGAATGGAGCGGGATCTTGCAGGCAGCACGGTGAGCACTCTGCTCTTGATAGCGAGTCTCTTCTGGCTCGCGCACCGGGCATGGCGACCGATGCTATGGCTCGCCGCGGCACTTCTCCTTGTTCTGGCAGGTACCCTGGCAATCGGTGGGCTTATCCTTGGCACACTCAATGTGGTCAGCATCGGTTTCGCGGCGATTCTCCTCGGGCTTTGCGTGGACTACGGATTGGTGGCCTACCAGGAATCATTGGAACATCGCTCGATGCCAATCCTGGATCTGCGCCGGGAACTCCGATCTGGGATAGGGTGGTCGGCTGCGACAACCGCACTGGCGTTTTTGACATTAACCGGAGCCGGGTTGCCCGGGCTGTCCCAGTTGGGGGTCCTTACGGCCATCGGCGTCGTGCTCGGGGCCATTGTCATGCTCTTCGTGTTCCTTCCGAGAGCTCGAGCCACGGGCGTGGCTATTGCGGATGGGGATTCGAGGCGGCGGGTCGCTGCGGACCCGACGTCGGGCGGGGGCGTCACCCGTTCCCGGGAGGACGGCGCAGATCGTTGGATGCTGGCGGCGACGGTTTTTCTCGTCGTGTTTTCGTGCGGAACATTGGTCTGGAGAGGTTGGCCAGTTCTGACGGCATCGTCGGAGCCACTCCGGCCACGGAACAGTCCGGCTTACAACGCGATGGACGCATTGCGTCCGGCGTTGGGTCTCACCAACGAACCCTTGATGCTCCTGATCAACGGGACGAATGCGCAGACTGTGGCGGAAACGATGTTGGAACTGGGGCCATTGCTCGAGGCGCGAAAGGGGCGGGGTGAATTGGTACAGTATCGGCTGCCGGGAGGGGTATGGCCGAACCCGAGGCACCAGGGTCAAAATCGCAGTGCGCTTGAATTGTTGGGCCGAAGGCGGGATGAAGTGCTGAGGGCAGGCGTGGCGGCTGGATTCACGTCGAATTCTCTCGCACTCACGGACGGCATCCTTGGGGCATGGACGAAATGGGGGTCAGAGGGGATCCCGGATCCAGTGTGGCCCGACAACCCATTTGTGCGTTGGTTGACGAGTCAATTCGCGGCCCGCACGGGAACCAACTGGTTGGCGTTGGGGTTTGTTGAGCCAGGTTCGCGCTTTCGATCCGGAGACCTTGTCGCTGAACTGCACGCCCGCGGTGCGGGACTGACCGGTTGGTCACTGTTGGGCGATGAATTGCTGCAGCACAGCCGAGGGCGGGTTGTGGGGCTCACCACCTTTTTGATCGTGGCGTGCTTCGGTTGCCTTCGTTTTGCCTTTGGGCGGTGGCGTGAAGTTATTCTTGGAGCGGCGGCTCTCGGGTTGGCACTGATCCTCCTGCAGGTGGGAATGGTCTTGCTCGGGGCGCAGTGGAATTTGATAAACCTCGTGGCCTGGCCCCTACTACTGGGATGCGGCGTTGATTATTCGATCCATGTGCAACTCACGTTACGACGGCACGGGGGTGACGGGCGGTGTTTGTGGCGTTCCACAGCGCGGGCGCTCGTGTTGTGCGCCCTGACCACCATGGTAGGTTTCGGCTCGTTGGCGTGGTCGGGTAACTCCGGATTGGCGAGCCTGGGTGCGGTATGTTCCGCCGGCACGGCCAGCGTCGTCGTCGTGGCCTTGGGGCTCCTACCGTCGTGGTGGCGCTGGTGGGACCGGTGCTTTCCGGATTCGAAGATTGAAGGGCCTTCCAAGCTCTACCAATCCTATTTCTGGAACCTTGGACTCTGGGTGGTTCACACACTGCCGCGGGGCCTCGCGACGACCCTTGCGTGTGGCGCGGGTTGGCTATACGGAACGTTCGCCTCACAGCGACTGAGGATCGTGGAAGCAAACTTGCTGCCCTGGGTCGGCGACGATCCCGGAGCCGCACGCCGCGCTGCCCGTCGAAATCTAAGGCAATTCTGCATCAAATTGGTGGATCTTTGGCGGTACGAGGCTGGCTGCCGGCAGGACATACTGGTGACTGCGGGATCGGGTTGGGAACACTTCCACGCTGGAGTTCAATCCGGCCAGGGAGTGCTGCTGGTGACGCTGCATCTTGGCAACTGGGAGTTTGGCGCTCCCTTTGTCGCCGCGAGCGGGCGTAGATTATTGGTGCTTTCTGCACCGGAACCGGGCGGCGCGAGGTTTACCGAGCAGCGGGCCGCGGCCCGGGCCCGGGCGGGAGTCGACACGCTGATTGTTGGGGCTGACCCGTTTGCTTTTGTCGGAGTAATTCAGCATCTCCAATCGGGAGGATTCGTGGCGCTGCTGCTGGATCGCCCCGACCCGCGGCACGCGGTGGAGGTCTCACTCGCTGGCCGGATTCTTAGAGCCTCGCCGGCCGCGGCCGAACTCGCGCGTGCCACGGGATGTCAGGTCGTACCCGTGGCCATTCTCCGTGAAGGCAGCTCCTACAAAGTCCATGCCCTTCCTGCAGCGATGTACGACCGGGCTTTACTCGGGAGTCGCGACGGCCGGACGGAATTCACCGCTCGAATCGTGCGTGCCTTTGAGCCGTTGCTTCGGCAGCATCCGGATCAATGGTTTCATTTCGTTCCAGTCTGGATAAACGGGACACCGGCGGCGAAGTAGTGTCGAGGTTCAGTCCAGGCCGGGTCGCTCTCTTCGTAATTTTGACGATCCTCGACTGCGGATTCGGATCGGCGCGGGGACTGGATACGAATTCCGTGATCGCTGCGTGGCTCGGGGCGCAGTCCAACCTCACGAGTTGGCACGCCGAGTTCACCCAAACGCGGGACCTGAAGGCCCTGACCCATCCGCTCACCTCGGACGGAAAGGTTTGGTTCCAATATCCCGACTTCTTTCGTTGGGAACTCGGCAATCCGGTGCAAACTCTGGCCCTCCGTCAGGGCCCGGAACTGACCGTCCTCGTGCCGAGGCTCCGGCGGGCGGAGAAGCACCGACTGACCGAGGGAACTCCCGGACCGATGCGAGACGCGTGGGGTCTTTTCGACGCCGGTTTCCCCCGCGATTCACGCGAGTTCTATCGACGATTTGAAGTCCTCGGCATTGTGGAATCGGAAGTCCGATGGTTGATCCGACTTCGGCCCAAAAGCCGGGGGGCCCGGAAATTCCTGCCCGAACTAGGAATCGGCCTGGCGAAAGCGGACTACTCCCTGTTGAGCACGGAACTGCGATTTGCGGACGGTTCGAGGTTGAAAAACGATTTTCGCAATGCCGTTCGCAATCCCAAATTGGCTTCCGAGATTTTCACCGCTGAACTGGATCCCAGTTGGAAGGTAACCCGCGACGGCGATGAAAAAGCGGGAACGAAATAGCCGTTCCCGGCGAGACGGACGGAGGCCAATTCGGTGTGGGGTCTCGCACCATTCGATTTCCAGTCATGATTTCCATTGATCCTGCCAAATCCGCCCTCGAGAAGCTGCCTCACGGCCCCGAGTTCCGTTTCGTGGATCGTGTGATCGAGGTGGATCCTGGCGTGCGCGGGGTTGGTCTTTATACCGTGCGCGGGGACGAGGTATTCCTTCGCGGCCATTTTCCCGGCGAACCGATGATGCCCGGAGTCTTGATCATTGAAGCGGTCGCCCAGTTAGCGGGGGTGGTTGCACAGTGTGATCGAAGGCAGCAACCCCTGGACGGACTCAAACTTACCGCGGTACGGGCGATCAAGATCTTGGGGACGGCTCGTCCGGGGGAACGTATCACACTGCGGGCTACGGTCCTTGCCCGGATGGGAGGATTGTTGCAGGCGCGGGTCGACGCATCCGTAGGTGACCGTGTTGTGCTACAGGGTGAGATTACTCTGGCGGGGGTGGTGCCCCGGTGAGGTTTCAGCGAGCCAATCAGGCATCCAGGCATTTTTGGAAGTCGGGCAGGCTTGACTGCACTCGATCGATAGTTAAAGTCCCTGGCTTCCCGTGAACGGGGAGCCAGATTTTTATCATTTATGAAACGCCAATACCAGCCCTCCAAAATTCGACGTCAGCGTCAGCACGGCTTCCGGGCGCGCATGGCGACTCGAGGGGGTCGCGCTACTTTGTCCAACCGCCGCCGACAGGGACGGAGTCGTTTGACGCCGGTTTGATCGCCGCGGGGCTTGGCTCTCACTCCGTGCCCGCATCACTCATTCAGACGTTTCCGCGAAGCGTCCGCATCCGCGAATCACGGGATTTTACCCGACTCAAGGACACGGGCAAGCGCCTCACTCAGGGCTGTCTTATTCTCAACTGGCAGTGTGGCTTGGTGGAGGCGGTCATCGGAAGCGTTGATGGAATCAATGGAATCGACGCTGTTGGGATTCCGAGCCGCAGCACTCGCCTGGGTGTCATCACCAGCCGCAGAATTGGCGGGGCGGTGGTGCGAAATCGCGCCCGGCGCCTTTTGCGTGAGGCATTCCGCATTCATCGGACCCGTTTGCAACAGGGGTCTGATCTCGTGATCATCGCCCGGAAATCGATTGGAAGCCTCGGCCTGGCTGGGGTGGAGTTCGATTTTGTTGCCGCGTGCCGGCGGGCAAAGCTATTGCGACCGGAGGCCGCTGTCGTTTGAGATTCGCGCTGCCGCTGTTGCAAGGGAGTTTGCTTCTCCTTTTGGGGGTGTATCGTCGATTTCTTTCACCCTGGAAACAAGTGCTCCTGGGACCTCAGGCGGCCTGCCGTTTCGGCCCAACGTGCTCTGCGTACGCGGTGGAGGCGGTAACCCGCCACGGAGCCATTACGGGTTCCGTGCTTGCGGTTCATCGACTCTGCCGCTGCCATCCTTGGAATGCCGGCGGATGGGACCCAGTGCCGCCCCCAACGCAGCGAGCTCCATCGAAGTGCGTTCACCTCTGATAACTCCGGCTCTCACGGGCCGCACCTCCTAGCCTTTTCATGGATCGTACGGGAAAAATTGTTGTTGGCGTCTCCTTCGTCCTCCTCGCGGTCTGGATGTGGTGGATGAATCATTCCTATTCCGCATCGCGAGCGGCTGCGGGTTCCAATGGACCTTTGTCGACTCCGTTGGCGAACGCTCAATCTGGAATCTCCGCCGTCCCCCTCGCCTCGTCAACGCAGCGCGTCCCACCGGCGGCTTCCGAGCAGCGGATGATCCTCGAGAATCCCGAGTACATCTTTACCGTCACTTCTCACGGCGGTGGCGTGAAAGAAATCGCGCTCAAGGGATATCCAGAGGCAATCCCTTGCGGTCCAAATAAACGATTTATCTCCACCAATTTGGCCGCCCTCAACCGAAGTGGGTTCGCCCCGGCCTTCGCGCTCGACAAGGGACTCGATGAGGACGGTGCCTACGATTTGACGCGGACCGGGACCGGCGTTCGGGCTGAAAAGGTCACGACCTCGGGATTGCGGATCGTCAAGGAATTCACCTTGGGATCGAATCATCAATTTGTCGTCACGGCTCGGATCCAAAATATCGCAACCCAGGCGGTTGCTCTTCCGGTGCAATCCTGGGAGATCGGCACGGCGACGCCCATGAATTCCCACGATGTCGCCGACATGATGGGTGTGATGTGGTTCGACGGAAATAAGAGTCGGGACACCATCGGTTGGGTGTCGGTCCCCGGGTTTTTATGTGTGCCGACGAAGCCATTGCAGGAGATGGATGCCAAGGCCAATGGTCGCGTGGTATGGGGGGCGATTCACAATCAGTTTTTCGCCATGGTCACCGTGCCGGATTCGATGGCGACCAATATAACCGCCCATAACATTTCCATGCCGCCGCCACCGGCCGAGCAGATTGCGGAAGATCCGCAGGCGGTTCGTCTGCCGATGGGAGTGCGGACCTTGATGCATTTTGCGTCGACCAACCTGGCACCCGGGCAGGGGGTCGAGCGGAAATTCCAGGTCTATGCGGGGCCCAAACGCTATTTCACGTTACAGCGCCTGGAGCCGAAACTGGATGAAGTGATGGGGTTTGCCAGTATTTTCCCTGGGGCGACATTTTTTGCGAAGCTACTCCTGTTGTGTCTCAACGGACTCAATAATCTCGGCCTCGGCTACGGTTGGTGCATCGTCGTGCTGACGGCACTGATCAAGGCCGTGTTCTGGCCACTCACGGCCATGAGCACTCGATCCGCCAAACGCATGGCCGAGATGCAACCCCAACTCAATGCGCTCAAGGAGAAGTACAAGGACAATCCAACGAAGCAGCAGCAAAAGATGATGGAGTTCATGCGGGAAAAGAAAATCAACCCCGCGGTTGGTTGCTTGCCGATGCTCATCCAGATTCCGGTGTTTTTCGGACTGTTTACCATGCTACGCAGTGCCATCGAACTGCGCGGAGCGAGTTTTCTTTGGATGTGCGACCTGTCGTCGCCGGACACGCTCTTTGTCATTCCGTACCTCCACCTGCCGTTCAATTTGATGCCGGTGTTTTATATCATCACAATCATGTGGCAGTCCCATCTGACGCCGATGTCGCCGCAGATGGATCCGGCGCAGCAGAAGATGATGCGGTACATGCCGCTGATGTTTGTGATGGTTATTTACAACTACTCGTGTGGCTTGGCTCTTTACTGGACCCTGCAAAATCTGCTAACGATCCTTCAGACGAAATTGACGAAAAGCGCACCGACACCGACACCGGTGACGGTAGCGGCCCCTGTGAAGCGACGGTGACCGTGCCGGCTCTTTCCAGTTCTCGCTCCGGCGGGAAATCAGACAAACCCTTTATTTATTCATCCGCATGTCGCTCGAACCTAAAGCCACCCTCGAACAGTTGCTAACGCTTCTGGGATTTACTGCCACGGTCGAATCGCACACCTACGACGACGGCTTGTTGCTGGACATCAAGACCGATGACCCGGGGCGCCTGATCGGCCGCCAGGGCCAGACGCTGGGCGACCTGCAGTACGTCCTCAATCGGATGCTGTTCCGAGGGGACGAGCGGGCGCCCAAGGTGATGCTCGACGTCGGCGGTTACCGGACCCAGGCGCGGGAACAACTGATTAAGCGGGCGAAAGACGCCGCCGAAAAGGTTCGACGTTGGGGCGATATTATCGAGCTTGAACCCATGAATGCCTTCGACCGGCGGATCGTTCATCAGGCATTGAAGGAAGATCCCGACATTGAGACCCACAGCGTTGAAGTCGAAGGTAGCGAAAAGAAGGTGATTCTTCTAAGGCCAAAACGGGTCTGACCTTCGGGCAGGCGGCCCGGGCTGTCTGGTTGGGTGATCTTTTAATTCTTTAGGAGCGCAGCGCCATCCCCCACTCATGCCCCCGTCGGCACCTCTGCGTTGCCGACTACCGAGCCATGATCTCCGAAACGCATTCCTTCGATTTCCTCATTCTTGGCAGCGGAATCGCGGGGCTGACGTTCGCCCTCCGGGTCGCCGAAAAAGGACGAGTCGCAATTGTTACAAAAAAAAACCGGGCGGACTCTAACACGAATTGGGCGCAGGGTGGAATCGCATCGGTGACCAGTTCGGAAGATTCCTTCGCATTGCATGTCCGGGATACCCTGATCGCCGGGGCTGGATTATGCCGGGAAGCTGCCGTCCGAACCATCATTCAGGAGGGACCGGAACGGATTGCCGAACTGATTAACCTGGGAACCCAGTTTACCGAGCGGGATGGTCAGCTCGATCTGACGCGGGAAGGAGGGCATTCTCGCCGGCGAATTTTGCACGCGAAGGATGCAACCGGAGCGGAGATCGAACGTGCATTGCTCACGGCGGTCGCGACGCACCGCAACATTTTTGTTTTCGAGAATCATGTGGCCGTGGATTTGGTGACGACCGCCAAGGCGGGCCTGTCGGGGCCAAATCGCGTGGCAGGCGTGTACGTGTTGAATGCCCCGGCGGGTCGCGTTGATCTGTTCCTGGCACCCGTGGTGGTTTTAGCCACGGGCGGTTGCGGCAAGGTCTACCTGTATACCACCAATCCAGATATTGCGACCGGCGATGGTGTGGCGATGGCGTACCGTGCGGGGGCGACCATCGCCAATATGGAGTTCATTCAGTTTCACCCGACGTGTCTTCACCATCCGAAGGCCAAGTCATTCTTGATCACAGAAGCCGTCCGCGGCGAAGGCGGATTGCTCCGCGCAGCGGATGGGAAAAAGTTCATGGCACGGTACGACGATCGCGAGGAACTGGCACCGCGGGATATTGTAGCCCGGGCGATCGATTCCGAGATGAAGCGGACCGGTGCGCCGTGTGTTTATCTTGATATAACCCATAAACCAGCACCGTTCATTATCGACCATTTTCCAACAATCTACCGCCGTTGCCTGGGATTAGGATTAGACATTACCAAGGAATGGATTCCGGTGGTGCCGGCGGCACACTATCAATGTGGGGGCGTCGTAACGACGTTGGACGGCGAGACCGATCTGCCGGGATTGTTTGCGGTGGGCGAGGTTGCCTGTACCGGCCTCCATGGAGCCAACCGTCTCGCGAGCAATTCACTCCTTGAAGCGCTCGTGTGCGCACACCGGGCGGCCCGCCGAGTGCTGTCGCAGGCGATCCCGGGACCCCTTGGTTCGGTGCCCCCTTGGCAGACGGGCAAAGCTCACAACGCCGATGAACTCGTCGTGGTTTCTCATAACTGGGATGAAATCCGGCGTTTAATGTGGGATTACGTGGGGATCGTTCGGACGAATAAGCGGCTGCGCCGCGCTGAAAACCGGCTTGCCAATCTGCAGGGAGAAATCCGCGAGTATTACTGGGATTTTATCGTTACCAGCGACCTGCTGGAGCTCCGGAATATTGCGACCGTC
This sequence comes from Akkermansia muciniphila, assembly GCA_945900455.1. Classification (GTDB taxonomy): domain Bacteria; phylum Verrucomicrobiota; class Verrucomicrobiia; order Limisphaerales; family UBA9464; genus SIBK01. Next base: position 24,543 of record CAMDJH010000002.1, on the reverse strand, counting down.
GCTGAACTGATCGTCGCGTGTGCCTTGCAACGGCCGGAAAGTCGAGGACTCCACTACAATCTGGATTTTCCCCACACCGACCCAGCGTGGGCACAACGAGATTCCGTCGTGCACTGGCCCCGGATTTGAAGTTGAGCGTGTTTCACATGGGAAGCCGGAGTTGGAACCGCGGATGCACGCAGATAGACGCTGATTCAGACAAGGTTTCAACGTTCGCGAGCTCACTCACGAAGGCACGAAGGCGAGAGGCAACCGCTTGGGTCTTATCCGCGTCAATCCGTGTGAATCCGCGGTTCGTCCGGTCGCCAATTCGCATCTTCAAGGTCGCTGATTACGGAGGTACGACAGCAGGTCCGCCGCTTCCTGAGCGGTAAAAATGTCGATCAACCCTTCCGGCATGGCTGAAGTTGCCGCTTTCACGGCGGTCGCCAACTCGGACTTCGTGAAGGCCATTTCTTTCAGATCCTCCGTCCGCAATACGAGCTGCGAGGCCGATTCCCGAATCGTAAAACCGGAATAGGCCAGTCCGTCCCGAGTTTCGATCATCCGTAGAGTGAATTCCGGGGCGATGATTTTTGACGGATTGACCAATTGATCAAGGAGCTCAGCGGGTTTGTATTTTTTGGCAATGCCCGCCAAGTTCGGTCCATAGGCCCGTCCGTGGCCGCCCAACGCATGACATCGGCTGCAATTCGGCCCCCCATCCGAAAAAAAGAGGCGCCGGCCGCGGTCCGGATTGCCGGTGAGTGCAAGGACGGTTTTTCGATCGAATTGGGGCCCCAAGGTATGCCGCCGTTGCTCCGCCGGAAGGAATCGCTCAAAGAGATCACGCGCGAACGAATTCGTCGAAGCGACTGCGGTCGCGATGAGGTCCGGAGTGCTCAAGGTCGGCAGGATTTCCAGAAGCGCGAGCGCGCCACTCGCAGTTGATGTCAGTTGCTGGACCAGCTTCGTCCGCTCCGCGCCGTCGCTTGCGCCTCCTAACCTTCGAATGGCGGCAACGATGCTCGCACTTTGCCGCTTTGCAATCGCGAGGTCCGGATCGAAAGGCGTTGAATTTGTGGGGACGATTTCGGGAAGCGATCGAATCCAGTCGCGGACTGCGGCGGTGCCGCGCTCGTCGACCAATCGCGCTCCAATGTGGGGCATGTGTCCGGAACTCTCGGTATTAATCCTATAGTATAGAGTCGATCGGGAGGGTTCACCCGGGGCGATCACTCGCGCTGCCGTCAGTCCAAATTCGCCGCGGATCGGCTTTTGATCGATCGCCCGGGTCCCCATCGCGTCGACCTCTTGATTAAGAAAGGTCACCACGGATCCACCCGCGCCGAATCGGTGACAGGCCGAGCAATTCACATGCAACCACGCCCGGGCGCGATGGGTTGCGGGAAGCGCATTATCGTAGGGATCCGCAATTCGTGGCAGGGCCAGTCCATTGGTTGGCGGGGCGAGCATGCCTAGCTGCATGAACCGGCCGGCCTCGGTGGCCGCCCCTTCGTGAAGCGGGCGTGTATTGAGTTGATCGAGCGTGATGCCCAGCGTGTTGCCGGGCCATGGGTTGTGGCAACGGAGACATTCCGTCCCGCTGGCGAAGCGCCAGTTCTGCTCGCGAATGCCACCCGAAAAGGCGGCATCCTTGACCCGGATCACGGAATTCGTCCCACCCGCGGGCACCAATTCGGCATCCGTCTGTGCGTCATTCCAACGGTAGGAATAGGCGCGCCAGGTTTGCCCGTCGAAATGCAGCAGCTGGGTTTCAATCTTGCGTCGGGACTCAGGCTTCCCAGCTTCCAGATCTAGCTCGAGCGTCTTCGCTAGGACGGTGTCCGCCGGATAACCCCATTTCTCGCCGGGCACCAGAACGTTGGTCCCGGGAGCTGCGATCCAGCGCCGTGCCGTCGCATAATCGGACCACATCGTCGCTTGGATGCGATACTCCACCACGCCGTCAGTCGGCCGTTGAGTTGCCGTGTCGGCGAAGATTCCCGTAGCGCTCAATCGTCGCGGAAAGCGGGCGGGATCATGGGCCTTGTCATTCAATACGAACTCGTGAATACCACCCGAATAATCCAAGATCAGAAGCTCGCCTTTCGGATCGTAACCGAACGCAATCGGTCGCAGGGTGGTATCACAGAGTTCGATCATTGACGTGACCGTGTCGCGCTTGTTCCGAACGGCCCAGAATTTGCCGGTTTCCCAATCGCCGTAGACATAACGGCCTGTCAGGGCGGGCAGTCTTCGGGACCGCACATGCAACCCACCGGTGATGCTCGATGCTTCGCTATGGGGATGGACAATCAGAGCCTTGTGAATGGGCGTCGGACCGGGCAGAACATCCGATCGCACCGCCGGATTGGGACCTTCGACGTAACTCCAGCCGGCGTTGTACCCTCCCTTGCGGACCACGTGCAGCATTTCCCACAACTCCCAGCCGACGTCCCCCACCCAAAGCGCGTGGTCCGGTCCAAAACTGATCCGCCACGGATTACGGAAACCATACGCCCAAACTTCGCCGCGAGCACCGGGTGTTTTGACAAACGGATTGCTCGACGGGATTCGGTAGTTGCGCCCGGCCGCGGCGTGGTCCACGTCGATTCGCAGAATGGAAGCGAGCAAATCGTCCACTCGCTGTCCGGTTCGCAGGGTGTCCGGCGGATCCGGCGGTGCGCCATCACCGGTTGAGATGTACAGGTAGCCGTCTGCACCGAATTGAAGATCGCAGCCATTGTGGCCGCCAGAAAGCCATTGAAGGATGACCAGTTCGGACGTGGGATCGATCCGAGGAGTTGGTTCCAAGGTCACTGTGAAACGGGAGACATAGGAACCATTGGCTCGGCCACCGGGTTCGACATAGGCCAGGTAGATAAATCCGTTTTCACGAAACTTTGGATGAAACGTCATGCCGTAGATTGCATCGAACGGTTGGTGATGATCGCGAAGGTTGAGGACGAGATTTGTGACCGTGGTTTTGCGGTCGGCGGGAAACGAGTAGATCCGGCCATTCTGCTGGGCGAGGAACAGAAGGCTGGTGCCAGGAACGGAAACCAGATGTACTGGATTCTCGAAATGTAGATTGGGAAAGGCGGGTTTCGTGCGGTATGGGGCCGGAGGCTCCGGGGAGCCGAGGACACGGGACTCGGTCCAGGGAGTTCGTGCGGCGGTCGACGTCCCCACCGCGAAAGCAAGGCTCACTCCGGCGAGAAAGCGAGCGATGCGGGAGTTCGGTAGGGACGCAAATCGGGCAAGGGTCGGCTTCATTGAAAAATCAGAACGATAGATCCATCGCGAGCGTGATGGCTCATTGTCGGGGCGGGCACGGGTTTATTGGGCGGCGACCTGCTTGGCGGCTCCGGCGGGTACGGGCGTAAAGACGGCCTGGAGCACGCCGGTGGCGGGATCAAAGACCCGGACGAGTCCCTCAAACCCCCCGGTCACCAACTGTTTCCCGTCGGATGAAAACGCCAGTGCAAAAATCGCGCCAGAATGACCTTTCAACGTTGCGGAACGTTTCCCATCGGCGGATTGGTACACGCGAACCTCACCGGTGCTTCCCACTGCGAGCAGAGAACCATCGGGGCTCCACGCGATGGAATGAGCCGTGCCCGTTTGCCGTTCGAATTCGCGAACAAGGTTGACGTCATTGTTCCCGGAAGTCCGCTCCTGATTCTCCTTCATCCGGTAGACTCGAACACCCCCCTCGGCCCCTCCATAGGCTGCCCATTCCTCCTTGGGATGCCGGGCCATGGAAACCACGGGTTCGAGAAGTTTGTTGATATCGTCGATGAACTGGCCGTTGGCTGTATTGATCAATTTCATCGCTCGATCACGGCTGCCGCTCAGCATTCGCTTCCCGTCATCCATCCATGCGGTGCGAAACACCCAGTCACTATGGTTGTCGAATTTCATCAACTCTTTTCCATCGATGGCGGCGACGACCCGTGCCGATTTATCCGCGCCACCGAAGGCCAATCGCTGAGAGTCCGGGGACCATGAGACGCCGAACACGCAGTCGCCGCCAATCTTAAAGCCGTTGGTGAGTCCGCCGGTGGCCGGGTCCCAAATCTGCAATTCTCCAAACCGAGCGGGCGCTCCACCGCTGACGGCTAGCCAATGGCTGTCGGGTGAAAAGGCCATCGATTCGATCCGCGGTGATTCTCCCACGAGCCGGGTCTTGAGTTGCAACGCGGTGGTCGAGTGCAGCAGCACCTCGTGATAGCCTGAAATTGCCAGCCAGCGTCCATCGGGTGAAAACGCTACGCTGGTGATCACCGGGGGGGCGCCATACGTGGGCGGTTCCTTGAGTCGGGTGGAATAGGCATCCGCCGGGGTATCGTCCCTGGCACCCTCGCGGATCCAGCGCTCGATGAGGTTCACTTCGGCCGCGGTCAGAGGATCGCCCTCCTTCGGCATGGAGGGTTCCTTGCCGGCTATTTCTTCGAGAACACGTGATTTGGCCGGATCTCCCGCCAGGAAATTAGGACCCTGTTTTCCAGGCCTTACAAACCCGGCGTAGGTGGAGGTGTCGACCTCACCCTTCCGCTTGTTCGGATTGTGGCAACCATTACACGAGCGCTTGAAGAGCGGGGTGACGTCTCGAAACCACGAGACGGCCGGGTCAGCCGCCACCGCCGACTCGATCGCTACACTTGCGGCAAGGGCTAGCACCGATGCTCGTATCCGAACATCAAGAAATGCGGGGGATGGGAAGGATCTCATTTTGTGACCGCAGCTGTTTCCGCGTCGGGTGCCGCGATGAGGAGTTTTACCGCGGAGGATTTCAGTTTAAATTGCCGTTGCTGATGGATCGCCATCCCGGTGATCACCAAATCGAACTCCTTCCCGGAGGGGGCCTTTTCCGTCGCGAGCAGCTTCAGAACAGTTTCCCGGGAATTCGCTGCCACGGGGTCGAGGCTGAATTGCACACCGTTGGGAATTCCTTCCACCGAGGTTTCGATCGCATTGGTAAATCCGACGCGGCGATCGATCTTAATGATCAACTCCGCCGCGGCCGCCGGAGATTTCCGTTCAACGGGCAGAGCGGTGACGGAGAGACGAGGCTGAGCCGTGGCAAGAAAGAAAGGAATCGCCCTGGTCCGCACGGGCACCGGGGTCGGCGCATAAACAGTAAAATCTTGTCCGTCCACCCGTGCCATGGCGAAAAGCATGAGCCACCGTGTGGATACCTCACTGTTATTGCCTGCCGATAGTTGGAACCGGCCGCTAGATTGTCCTGCGGGGATGGTGATCGGAGGCAGATTCAGGCCCGGCAGTTCTTCGGCGAAGACCTTGACGTCACCGGAGAACTCCGACGATCGGGTGACCTGAACGTCAAGGCTGGCACTCCCGTTTTGGTCGAGCTCGACCATCGGCGTCAGCGCGTCCATCGCGAAGGGTAGCTTAGGGATAATACTGAGGAAATTCGACTGAGCTTGCAGACTTCGACGAAGTCGCTTCCCGTCCCGATCGCCGGTGGCAACAACCGCCAGGTCATGATGCCCCGGCGGAACATTGGGCGCCGCGGTCAGGATCAGCCAGGCCATCGCGGGGCTTTCCGGCGAAAACATGGCGGGTATGCAAGTGACACCGGTCGGCAAGGACTCCGCTTCGACCCGAACGACCGATGCAAAACCATTCCTTCGGTCGAGTTCACACCGAACCGCCAGGTGCCCTCCCGCTGCCAATCGGTAGCGTGAATCGGAAATCCGAACTCCAAAGTCAGGTTCCACAACAGACGGCCTGATGGTCAGTCGGTAGCCGAATCGTGACCCGCCGCGATCCGTCAGATCGCGAACTCCGACGACGTATTCTTGATCCTTTTTTAAATCAGCCTCGATGCGGGCATCGGGTCCGGCGTCGTCGTCGTTCTGCGAAATAATCTTGCCGGTACGGTCCATGAGCACCAAGAGAGAGTCCATCGGCGAACCGAAACGGCGGGCGCCAACTTCCAAGATCCAGCGCTGATCCGAGGGCGACGTGAAGCGGTAGTGATCGGTATCCGCGTCGGCGCCAATTCGCGCATTGATCGTGATCGGAATCTGGATCCGGTTTGCCGAGTCGGGCTGATTGTTCGGCTCGATTTCGCCGATTTCTGGAAGATCGCCGGCTTCGAAGAGTTGCGGGTTGGAGTAGCCGCGGCGCGTTTGTAACCGGATGTCCTGGGTGCCGGAGGGTGCGGTGGTGGCCACGGACACCTGCATCCGGTCCACGCCATCGAGATGGCGGCCATCCAGTTGGAGTGAGACGGTCGTTCCTCGCCGGCCGCCGTATGGAAAGATCGCTTCGAGATAAGGAAGTTCTCCGAGAACCATTCGATACCGATGCTGGCCGCTGCCTTGAAATCGGACGTCTTGGAGACGGATGAAATAGTCACCGGTGGACGGTACAGCAAATTCCAAGAACGGATCGAGTCCGTGTGCATCCTCGCTACGGCCAAGTTCGCGGCCCGCCGTGTCATAGACCACCAGGGTGGCATCCAGGCGCGAGCCGAACCGGTTCGCCTGCACATCGAGGAGGACTTGCTGCCCTTTCGACCCGGCGAAGCGGTACCAGTCGGCCTCGATCGTTTGGGAAATGACACCGCTGACCGCGCAGGGCACGGGAAGGGCGGGCGCGGTGTTCTTGGCCGTGGTCCCAGGTTGTTCGACCAACTCCAGCACGTCGCTCAGTTGAATGGTCAGAGGATTGGAGAATCCATTCGGTCCGACCGTTCGCAATTCCCGGGAGCCCAAAGGGGCGTCCGCCGCGAGCTGGAGCCGGATCCGAACTTCCTTTCCATCGGGGGTCGCGGACGCGGTCAACCCGCCGTTGGAGGATTCTAATCGAACGGTCGGAGGCGTGACAGGAACAAGGCTGGCCGTAACGCCGGGAGCACCGCTGAATCGAATCGATTGCACCGCACGCAGATTTTCGCCGTGCAACACGATTTCATTGGTCGTGCCGCGCTGAAACCAGCCGGGAAGGAGGGGGTCGAGGCGAGCAACGGATTGCCCCACCAGAGGACTCGCGGCAAGAATCACCAGCACTCCGGGAACAGCAAGCCGGATGGCAGGAGGGAGAAATTGGTGAAACACGCCCGCAACTTAGCCAGCCGTCGGGAAAATGCCGAATAGAAATTGAGAGAGCATGCCGGTTTCTTATCAATTGACAGGAATACGGAAAGCGAATTGCGATAGGCCATGGCACAAACCCGCATGAAAATGTTCGCCGACGTAAAACTGCACCGAGAAGCCTTCGGGTTTACTCTGATAGAACTCCTCGTGGTGATTGCCATCATCGCGATCCTCGCTGGGATGCTGTTACCCGCGCTTTCCCGGGCGAAGATGAAGGCGAACATGATCAAGTGCACCAGCAATGAGAAACAGATCGCCTTGGGCTACATGCTGTACGCCGGGGACCAGTCCGATTACCTTCCGGTCGCTGGAACGGAAGCCCCGCCCGGCTCGGGATGGGTCGCTCCCAGTCGGTGGTTTCTCGAAATTTCGCCTTACATTTCTACAGCGAGCACAAACTTCACAAACTTGGTCGCCACCAGCAAAGTCGTGGCATGCCCGTCGGCGAAGTTGGGGACAAATATCATCCCAGCAAGCGTGCCTGGATATCAAGGTTATGGCGGATATGGCCATAACTACGCCTATCTGGGTTACACCCAGTTCGATCACGTAAAATCGACCATCATCACCAGACCCTCCGATACCTGCATGAATGGCGATGGCCTGGATCCAACCAAAGGATTGGAGTGGTGGAACTACGGGTATTTGTATCCGCCCAGTGCCAACAATCCCCTCTTTCGCTATATCCGCCATGGCACGGGTGGAAATTATGCCTGGGCGGATGGGCATGTTACGATGACCCGTTGGAGTATCATGTCCAAAGGCGCAAACGGAAAAACGGACTGGTACTACCTGCCGTCACCTTGAACGAAGTGAATCCCGGAGAGACAAAAACCGATTGCTTACGGCGTTGCCCCCGGGTTCGGTGGATGGACACTCCGGGGGAGCCATGGGGCACTACTGAAGAATTGAAATAAAGTGACTTCTATGAGCGAAAGCCCCCCAAACCGTCCGGAAGAACAGGGATCGAACCGTCCATCGGCTCCCTTGCCCCCTTTGGCCAAGGGATGTCCATTTTTCGGAAACACGTTCCAGTTTCTGGAGAATACGACCACCTTGCTGCGGCGTTCTCATGACGAATTAGGGCCCGTGTTTCGCTTGCGCGCGTTATGGCTGAAATACTCGGTCATCTCCGGATTTCCCGCGCGAAAGTTCCTGAAGGAACATCAGGACGACGTCTATCTCTCGCGGAAGGCAGTCTTTGAGAAAGTGGGACAGCAGCTCGGGGATTCGCCCGTAATCCTGGGTCTCAGTGGAGAGTCCCATCAGCGCCTGCGGCGGGTCCTGCATACCGTCTATTCCCGGGAAGTTGCTTCAGGCCATGTGCCTCAGCTCATTGCGATCGTTCGCCAGCACGTTCGCGATTGGCGGGAGGGATCGACTCACGAGGTCATGGACTTGGCGGAACGGTTGGGGTTCGAGATGTATTCGCAGATCGTTTGCGGTCGGTCGTTGGCCAAGAATTACGATGATATCCTGCGAATCATGAACTGGAACATGAATATCGGAGGGAGGATCTGGCCCTTCTGGTTCTACCGAATGCCCTGGTATCAGGGTTCGCGACGGCGATTGCTCGAATTGATGTGGGGGCTGGTTCGTGAGCGCCGGAAGACGGGCATCCCGTCCGGGGATCCGCCGACGATCCTGGACACGATCTTTGCGGTTCGGGATGATTTGGGAGAGTCGTTTAACGACGATGCGGCGGTGAGCTATGCCAGCTATGGCTTTGCCGGCAGCTGCTGTTATATGAGCCGGCTCATTGGATTTTTATTGTATGAAATTCTATCCCGGCCGGAGCTGCGCCAGGAACTGACGGCGGAAGTTGACGCGCATTTTGGCCAGGGAGTCCACGACGCGGCCGACCTGCGCCAGATGAAGCTGCTGCGCGCGACGTATCTCGAGAATCTGCGCTACCACCCCGTTTCGCAGGGCATGCCGTTCCTGTGCGAGCGCGATTTCGTCGTGGAAGGGAAGCAAATCCAGCGGGGAGATCTCGTCGTCCTGTCGCAGGTGCCCATGGCCTTCTCGGAAACACCGTTCAAGAACCCGGACACGTTTGATCCCGCGCGCTGTCTCCCACCTCGAAATGAGCACGGGAAAAATGACGCGTTTCACCCGTTCGGAATCGCCCACCGGACCTGTGCTGCCATGGGCATGGTGGAGACCATGGCTATGACCCTGGTGGCGACCCTGCTCCACGAGCTCCGCCTGGAAAAGAGTCCCCCGGATTACCGTTTGAAGATCAAAGTCAAGCCGTTGCCGGGCCCTGACAGTCAGTTCCGATTAAAAGTGCTTGGACACCGGATCGATACGGATCGCCAGCCAACCGATGGATGGCGAAATGAAGACCAGATTTTGGCCGAATTTTCGGGAGCCGAACATCCCGATGTGCGTCGTCTGTTGGATCAAGCTGTCCGGCGGGAATTTGCTGAGAATGAGACGATTATTGCCGAAGGAGACATCGCCGACGCATTTTACGTGATTGTCCGGGGCGAAGTGCGGGTTTCGCGAGCGGCGGGCGGTGAACTGGACTCGCAGGTGCTCGCGCGACTTACCGTTCAGCACTATTTTGGCGAGATTGGTTTGATTCAAAATGCGAAACGAAACGCGACCGTTCGCGGTGGGCCGGGAGGCGTCGAGGTGCTGGTCTTGAGTCGGGAAACCTTTCTCGAATTGCTGGCCACGAACGATTTTGTCAGTGACGAATTGGTCCGGGTGGTGAACAAGCGGTTGGTGGCCGACGCGTTGATGGCGGCACTCCCCAAGTTTCGCGCGGGCAACGCCACCCAAGCGCTGCCATACTTCGATCAACTTCAGGCGGTCCCCGACGAAGTTCTGATTCGTGAAGGCGAGCCGGCGGATCGGTTCTTTATTCTGATCGAAGGGGAAGTCCGTGTCACGCAGCGCGATGCCGGTGGCGAAGACCGCCCGGTGGCGACATTGCATTCCGGTGAATATTTTGGGGAAGTGGGGCTGCTGGAGGCTCGTCCGAGAATGGCCACAGTTCGGGTGGTTTCGCCATTGGGAGCGAAGCTGTTGGTGACGACCCAGGTTGGATTCGAGAAACTGATCAACGAATCGGGTGGGCCGCGCGGAGACCTCGCCCGGGCGATGCATTCGAGGATCACGGGTTACGCAGCGGATACAGCACGCGGTTGATTGTGCCGGCTTTTTCTCGCTGCCACTGCACGAGGCGCCAATCTTCCCAAATGAGCCCATGCTCATGGCATTCACTGTTGCCGCAGAAATAACTCTGCGTAACCGTGTTGGGAGGTGCCGGCGAGCCAGATCCGTGGGCGACTTGCTCGCCAGCGACCGCCGTTACCGCCACCACGCTGTCAGCATCGGAGCATATACCAGAGCCGGGAGATAGTTCGCCAGAGGCACTTTGCGCAATTCCAGAATGGTGAGCGAAATCGTGGTCAGGAGGAGCCCGCCGGTCGCACTGAAAGCATCCAGCAACGCCGGATCCTCCAACCAGGGGGAAAGTTCGCGGGCCGCAAGGGTGATCGTTCCCTGATACGCAAGAACCGGTATCGCAGATAACATCACGGGCCAGCCGAACGTCGCCACAAAGCCAAGCGTACCTAGACCGTCGAGCACCCCCTTAATCGCCAGGGTTTTCCAGTCGCCTCGCAGGCCATCTGCCAGGGATCCCAGAACTGCCATTGGCCCAACGCAATACACGAGCGTGGCCGTGACAAAGCCGTCCGTCGCCGGGCGTGCGGTGGGATCCCCGGTTGGTTTAAACCGTGCTGCCGCGAGTTTCCCCAGGCGATTGACTCCTCGCTGTAATCCAATCAGGTGGCCTGTAAAGCTGCCGAGGGAAATAGAAAGGATTGAAATTCCAAATTGCTTCAGTACGTGCCCGAAGGAGCCATTGATGCCATCCCAAGTCGTCTTGAGCCCGATATAGACGACGAGGACAGCCAGAACTGTCCGAAGGCGCAACTGCGCGGCAGTCGAGAGGTTTCGAGCAATGGTTAGGCCCGCGATCCCACCCACGATGATTCCGGCCACATTAATCCAGGTGCCTGTCATGAACTGGAGGGAGTCGATGGGCCTCCGGTCGACGTTTTTGACTTGCGAACGTGGCGCACGGTTACCGCCAGTCCAAACAAAGTGAACAGTGCAATTCCGAGCCAACGAAGGGGATTCAACACGAATATAATACCGCCATTGAACCCCATGAAAAGAAACCATCCGCACCAAATCCGGCGAATCCACCGGGGCAAGGGTCCAAGGTAGCCCGCGATGGCATACGCAATCCACGCTGCGGTAAACGCGTAGTTGATATAGAGCCCAAAGGCGGCACTCCAGCCGGTAACGTCGCGGGTCATTCCGGCCGTATGAGCGAGGGCCGTGGAGTGACTCCAATGATGGAGAGTGTGAAACACCGCGGCTACATGAATCAGGTAGGCGGCACCACCGATTAGCCACAGAGTTCGCGCCAACCTACCCGGCGCAAGGCACGCCCACAGACCCAGGGCGATTGCCACCCAAATGGGCACTCGGACGATCAATGGCAGGTCGCCCATCGGAAAAAATTATAGGTTTGGCTATTGAGTGAATCCGGTTTTCACCATCCTAAGCCAGGGATTCGTGATCCGGTGCATAAGTGCCCGAGGCGGCTACGCCCGTCATGCAATTTTCACTTGCTGGCCGGCACGGGCCGGACATCGAGGCACACCGCCTCCGTTGTGCTTCGTGCGAACACGCGGCCGCCACTCACTGCCGGGGTGGTCCAACATTTCCCGCCCAGCACGTCCGCCCGCGCGTTCTCCTTGTACCCGGTGGGAGTGGGCTCGATCAGCACCAACTGGCCGTCATCGGACAGGGCCAACACCTGGTCGGCAACCAAGATTACGTTTCCGGGCCCGAAACCAGGCTGTTCCCACTTTACGTCCCCGGTGCGAATGTCCACGCATTTCATCGGACCGTTACCGAATTCCTTAAATTGGAACATGCCGTACAGGTGACCGTCCTTTAGCACCGGAGTGCTCCAGTGGTTTGCCAGCGGCTTGTTGCCTTCCTTGAAATATAACCGGGTTGCCGTCCAGATTTCCCCGGATCGCGTGATGCGCGCCGCCGATCCCCCCACGGTGTAGCCGGCCGAACAATAGACGATATCGCCATCAATCACCGGTGAGGCCGCCGTGGATGTCTTATACGGGTGGGCGTGGCGCCACAATTCCTTCCCGGTCTCAGGATCGACAGACAGCAGGCCTGATTGCACGAAAAAGACTACCTGACGGCGTCCAAGGATCGTCGTGGGTACGGCCGTAGCGTGAGTCATCTTTTCGTCAAATCCTTTCCAAACGATGGATCCGTCACGCTTGTTGAAGGCGAGAATCGATTCGCCCGGACCGCCGCCTGCGACGAAAAGTCGGTCGCCGTCGAGGACGGGAGATTGAGCATTCCCCCATCGGAGGCTCGGTGCCCCGTGTTCCTTGACGAGATCGTGAGTCCAGAGTGTCTGGCCCGATTTTGCATCGAAGCATTGCAGGAGGAGCCGACTGGAAAGCGTGTAGACGCGGCCATCGTCGACGGCGGGAGTCGACCGAGGGCCATCGCCTCCCTTGTTTCCGTCCGCACCGGCATCCCCGCCGCCATCATACTTTGCGACGCCGAGGGTCGCCGCCCAGAGCTCCCTTCCCGTGTCCGCATCCAGTGCGCTGAGCATCTCTCGGCTGGCGCCTTCGATGTCACGAAGCACCAGGGTAAAGCACCGCCCGTCGGCGATCACGAACGAGCTGAAACCACCCGGGCTCGGAATCTTCCAGAGTTGACGGGGTCCGGTGCTGGGCCAGGAACGGGCGATTCGTTCCGGTGACCGTCCATCGTGGGAAGGGCCCCGATATTCGGGCCAATCCGCTCCACCGAGGTGGACGATTGTCAGAAGAAGTAACGTGGAGGCGAGTGCGTTGTTCATATCCGGCCGAACAATTCACCAACGGCTCGCGGGTTTCAAATGAGATTCCGAGAACCTTCGTGGCGGTGAGCGGGGATCAGGCAGATTTCTTTTGCAGACGGGCGACGACTTCTCCCGCGAGGACTTCGTACGCGGACGATCCCGCGCTGTAGGGATCATAGTGAATGATTGGCTTCCCGAAGCTGGGCGCCTCCGCAAGGCGGGTGGTCCGAGGAATTACGGTTTCAAACACGGTATCGCCAAAGTGCTGACGCACTTCCGCGACGACGCTTTGCGAAAGCTTGGTTCGGCCGTCAAACATGGTCATGACCACCCCGAGCACATCCAGGGCGGGATTGATGCCTGTCTGGCGGACCTGGTTGAGAATCCGGGTGATCATGGCGATCCCCTCCAGGGCGTAGTATTCGCATTGAAGCGGGATGATCAGATGGTCCGCTGCGGCAAAGGAATTCAAGGTGAGGATTCCCAGCGATGGCGCGCAATCAAGCAGAACGATTTCAAAACGTCCTGAATCACGGACGGGCGTCAGCACTTTCTTGAGTCGATTGATGTAGTCGTCGGTTCGTGCCAACTCGATCTCGGCTCCACAGAGGTCCATTTCACTGGGTAAGACGGACAAATTGGCGTAGGCGGTGGGTTTGATCCGTTCGATCGCAGTACCTTCGCCGAGTAGGGGTCGATAGACACTGCCCCCCTCGGTTTTATCAAGCCCCAGGCCGCTGGTGGCATTGGCCTGTGAATCCAAATCCACCAGTAACACGGATTTCCCCTGGGCAGCCAGGCAGGCGGCCAAGTTGACGGAGGTCGTGGTCTTGCCGACTCCGCCTTTTTGATTGGCGACGGCGATGACGTGAGTTGTCACGGCCCCAGTCTCTGGCCGGGGAGCAGCGTTGTCCAAAGGCAAATTAAGTTCCGCCGGAATTCAGGGAGGCGAGATTGAAACTTGGACTTCCGCTCCGGGTGGGCAAGATTGGGCCAATGACTGAGGTGCTTGTCATCGGACACCGAAACCCGGACGCAGATGCGATCTGCTCGGCCATCGGATATGCGGAGTTCAAACGGCGGACCGGGATGCGGAATGTGGTGGCGGCGCGCTGTGGTGAAACGAACGACCGGATTGATTTTATTCTGCGGACTTTTGGTGTGCCGGCGCCGCGTTTTGTGGCGGACGTGTCGCCGCGCGTCCGGGACGTAATGCAGACCAACGTCATTTCCGTGCCCCCGCGGACCAGCGTGGTGGAGGCACTAGCAACGATGGATGAACGTAATATTCGGGTGCTTCCCGTGCTCGACGCTGACCGGCGATGCCAGGGCCTCCTTTCGGTGTTCAAGGCCAGCAAGTTTTTCTTTCCATCCCTCAATCGCATTTTTGATTCCCGTCGGATCCTGACCTCCATTCGCAGCCTAAATCGCACGCTCAAAGGCAAAATGTTGTGCGCGTTTGAGGCCGATCGGGAGGAGGATCTCGTCCTGATGGTGGGGGCGATGAAGGCCGCCACATTTGCGGAACGCCTTGCCACCTATTCGCCGGAAAAACTCGTGGTGGTGGTCGGTGACCGCGATGACATTCAGCGCCTAGCCATCGGAGGTCGGGTGCGAATTCTGGTAGTGACCGGCGGTCGTGAGGTCTCGCTGGATATTTGTGAATTGGCCCGCCGGAACGAGGTGTCGCTCTTGCTGTCACCCCACGATTCGGCCACCACCTGTATGCTAGCCCGGTCTGCGATCGCGGTGGAACATCTCTTGCGCGAAGACTACCTGACGTTTGGAGAGGACGAAATTTTGAGCACCATTCAGCGGCTTGCCGCGGAATCGCAGTTCCAAGCGTTTCCGGTGCTCGACGCTGACCGGCGGGTGATTGGAATCCTTTCGAAATCCGATTTTTTGAAAAAAGTGCAACGGCGATTGATTCTCGTGGATCATAATGAATTCTCCCAGGCTGTACCCGGGGCGGATCAGGTCGAGATCTTGGAGATCCTGGATCATCATCGGATCGGAACGTTCAGTTCGCAACAGCCGATCCTCTTCCGCAATGAACCGGTGGGTTCCACCAGCACGATTGTAGCGGATTGCTTCTTTCAGAGTGCGATTGAATTGCCAACGGCAACGGCTGGATTGCTGCTCGCGGGGCTTGTCTCCGATACGTTGAATCTGACCTCACCGACCACAACGCAGCGGGATGTCGAGGTTCTCTCTCGGTTGGAAAAACTGACGGGGGTGAATGCCACCGAGTTTACGGAAAAGTTGTTCTCGTCGGGATCCGTTCTAACCTCCCGTCCGGCGGCGCAGGCAATTTCAGGGGATTGCAAGGAGTACGTGGAGGGATCCAACCGGTTCAGCGTCGCCCAGATCGAGGAACTCGGATTCGACCAGTTCTGGAAACGAGCCGCTGAGGTCCGGTCCGCATTGGGACATTACCGCGCGGCCAATGGGTACTTTTTCAGTGCGCTTTTGGTTACCGACGTGGGTCAGCAAACGTCCTTGTTGCTGGTGGCCGGTGAGCCGACGTTCACCGCGCAAATTCATTATCCGGAGAAAGAGCCCGGGATCTACGAACTTGCCGGCATCGTCTCGCGAAAAAAACAATTGCTGCCGTACTTGCTAACGTGTCTCTCACGCTGTTGAGGAGTTCCCCTCAGCGCCTGTTTGAAAATTTAAAGGGCTCCAGTTTTCGAACCGGCTCGACCGGCATCTTTCACTACAGCCGCTTGACTAGGTTTCGCCAGTCGAAGAGTTGTCCGCCACTTTTCTTCGAGCGGGTCACAGCGAACACGATACCCGAACCCAGCCCCGCGGCCGCCGCCAGCGCGCCGCAAATGGCATGGTGCAGCGGTGTGACCGCCCAGGGCAGCAATGCCCAGGCAACGAGCCCGGCCAGCATTCCCGCTGGAACCGCGCGCATCCAAAATCCGATCATTAAGCCCGCCACGGGGCGCGAAATTTGGACGGAATAATCTCGCAATAAAGGCCAGGCAGTTCCTCCCACGGTGCCCAGGAGAAACGCAGTTGCCACTCCCATCGGCCCGAAGATTAAGGCGGCCGGAATCCCGAGGACAACCGCAATGAATAGTTCCCTGCCCATGCTTTGCGCCAGCGTGCCGAATCGTCCGTCGCCATAGAGATAAAAAGCGGGCTGTGACGCGAGTCCCGTGATCAGTCCCCTCGCCGCAAGCACCGCAGCAAGGATCGGCGCCGGGGTCATCTCTGGCCGCAGAAAGGCACCCAGGAAGGGTCCGATGCTTAACGCCATTCCTGCCATGGCCGCCCCGTGCAGCCAGCAGTTGAGTCGGGCCAGCGCTAGGGAAAGAATTCTGCCCTCGGCCGGGTCGCTGGCGACCCTCGGCCAAAGGGCTTCGTCGGCGGCCTGCAGGATGACGCGCACAATGACAAACGCCCGAACGATGTACCCGTAGATATCCGACTCACGATCGGGTGGACAGAATTGCGAGACAATCACTAGGTCAACGCTATAGAGTAGCGCCGTGTAGACCTGAAACCGAAGGGCGGCCAGGGAGCGAGACTGAAGTTCGTTCCAGGTGCGTCGGAAATCGGCGTCTCTCCGCCCCGGGCCGAAGGGAAGTTCCGGCGCAAGTCGGCGAAGCCAGAATCGAACCAAGGGGCCAATGACGATCACTCCGGCGGCAAACGCGGCGGGAAACGCCCATTCGTTCCAGCCCCGTCGAAGCGTCACAGCGAGAACCGCAAAATTGACCCATGCTGTGAGTGCCTGCACCACGAATAGCCGCCATTGCTGCCCCAGCCCAACCAGCAGATTCGCTTGAGAATTGAGCGTGAGATTCACCGCGCCGCTAACACCAAACGCGGCAAAAAACAGGAGGGATATTCCCAGAGCGCGGGCATTCGGAAGAAGCCCGAGCAGGAACAACACCCCGCCGCCCCCAAGCATGCCAACCAATCCCAACCACCAGGTGAAAGATTGTCCAAATCGAAGATAACGCGCCCGATCCGCCGCAAGCCCCGTGCTCAGCAGCGCGCGGTTGATCGCAACCCGAAATCCTCCGTCCAATTGCGGCAGCAAGGTGAGCACTTGCAACGCCCCCGCAATCACCACCCATCGGCCAACTCCCAAATGCCGGTCGCACATCTTCAGCGCCAGCAAATTGGTGGCGAGTGATGAACCCACTGCCAGCAACCGGATTGCCGCGGTATGAACAAGGGAGGAATTCAAGCGACTAGACTAACCCCACGCTGCCGATACGCCCTGCGATGAAAAGGCCGGAAAGACTCGCGCGTTGCCCCGTCGACTCCGTCGCCGTATTTCTCATTTCCGATTCCCGCCCACCGGCCCGATGTCGGCTGAAGTTAACCCGGGACTTTGGAGCACCCGACTGAACTCGCGCGTTGTAACCGAATATTCAAAACCCTGCCCAGTTCCGGCCGCTCCAAACCGCCCCCGCCGATCAAGGGCAATGAAATTGATCGAGAGATCGAACCCCTTTGGATCCATTGCCGCAATCCGACGGAGGGTCTCGAGGCATGCTTCCTGGGGATGTAACCCCTGCCGCATCAATTCCACGACAAGAAAAGATCCACAATAGCGCATCACGTTTTCACCGATCCCCGTTGCACCCGCGGCGCCGACTTGGTTGTCGACGTATAGTCCACTTCCAATAATTGGGGAATCGCCAACGCGCCCGGCCAACTTATACCCCCAGCCGCTGGTGGAGCAGCCGCCATAGAGATTTCCGTCGGGCGCCAGCAAAATCATCGCAATCGTATCGTGGTTCTTTGGCTTGCCTTCACCGCGGGCCTTGTGTTGCTGCTCCGTTCGCCATTTTTTCCAAGCCGCCTTTTGCTTCGCCGAAACGGCCGGTCCTCGCTCGAATCCATGTTGCTGGGCAAATTTTCGGGCACCATCGCCTACCAACATGACGTGCCCGGTCGTTTCCATCACACGCCTTGCAATGGCAATCGGATGGACGTACCCCTCCAGCGCCGCCACGCTTCCCGCTTGATGCCCCGGGCCGCTCATGATGCAGGCATCCAGTTGGACCACACCGTCCGCATTCGGAATGCCGCCCAGACCCACAGAACCGTTGGTCGGGTCCGATTCGGTCACGCCAATTCCCCGTTCGATGGCATCCAAGGGAAGACCACCCGCAGTGAGTACCGCCAGACCTGCTTCATTGGCCGGTTTTCCGAATGGCCAGGTGGACACAAACACCGGTGCCAATGCGTTGACTTGCGGCGCAGGCAGAACTTGGGCCGCGCCCAAGGAGGAAGAAGTGGCAGCAACTGTGCCGGCACTCAATGTTGAGTTCCGGAGAAAACGTCGACGGGACATGGGCGTCATCCGCCGATCATTCTCTTGAGCCGTCGTAAATCAAGCCGCCTCGGTATCGAAAAACTCCCGACGGTCACTCCCCCGGCATTGCGGTACCTGCGTCGCTAGTGCCAGCCGTTGCAGAAATTACGGTCACGGCCTTCCCTCCGAGGATCTTGAACATGACGACGCCGCACGTTGGGCACTTGCCCTTCACGGCCTTCCGTCCGTTCTTCATCGTCTCTTCAATCGCATTGGCGATCGGCTTCTTTGCCTTGCATTTGACACAATATCCTTCGGACATACGGAACTCCATTCCTGGTGGTTGGGAGCCGGTTGTCCCTGCAACCGGGGGGCGGAAGGTAGGGGAACCATCCTCCATGTGTCAATTTATCATACGTAACAATCTTTTAATTAGATAGTTACATATCTATTACCGCAGCATATCACTCCGCACAGCAATGAACCAAGGGATACGCGAGAACCCGGAATTCGAGTGAGATTACCGATGGGTCGCCCTACGGCGTCGATCGGACGATACTACAATACTATTGACCGACCCCTTGAGGATTTTCTTTGCGGCGCCTTGGCGGGCCCGTAGCGTCACGGTCATGTTCGAGTCCTTGAGCGGCAAGTTGCAAAACGTTTTCCGGAATCTCCGCGGCTTAGGTAAGATTTCGGAATCGAACGTTTCGGACTCCCTGCGGGAAGTTCGGCTCGCCCTCTTGGAAGCGGATGTGCATTTCAAGGTCGCCCGCGACTTCATTGAAAACGTCAAGCAGAAGGCGCTTGGCGAGGCCGTGATTCAAAGCATTCAGCCCGGGCAGCAGATGATTAAGATCATCCACGATGAACTCGTCACGCTCCTCGGATCGGAAAACGCGGCTCTTGTGCTAACCGATAATCCCGCGTGCATCCTCATGTGCGGTCTGCATGGATCGGGCAAGACCACCAGTTCGGGTAAGCTGGCCCGCTGGCTTCTAAAGCAGGGAAGGACCCCACTGCTCGTGGCGGCGGACGTCTATCGCCCGGCCGCAATGGATCAGTTGGCGGTGCTGGGGGCAAAGCTCGGAATTCCCGTTCATGTGGAGAAGGGCGAGACCGATGTGCTGAAAATCGCCCGCTCGGCGCTTGAAGTGGCCGCCGCCACCCAGCGTAACACGCTGATCTTCGACACCGCCGGCCGGCTCCAAATTGACGAACCCCTGGTGCAGGAATTGGTTCACTTGCGGGATCTCATTAAACCACAGGAAATCCTCCTCGTGCTCGATGCCGCCACCGGCCAGGAGGCCGTCAATGTCGCCACCCATTTCGACCGATCTCTCGGTGTCACCGGTGCCATTCTCACCAAACTGGACGGCGATGCCCGCGGCGGTGCCGCACTCTCGTTTCGTACCGTGGTTGGCCGGCCGATCAAGTTCATGGGACTCGGGGAAAAACTCGAGGACTTCGAACCGTTCCATCCCGAACGAATGGCGCAGCGGATTCTGGGCATGGGCGATGTCGTCTCCCTCGTCGAAAAGGCGGCGGCGGCGGTGGACATGGACGAAGCAATGCGCCTCGAGGAAAAGATGCGCAAAGGTCGGTTCGATCTTCAGGATTTTCTCGATCAACTTCGAGCGATGAAACGACTTGGGCCATTGGAGGACTTGGTGGGGATGTTGCCCGGGGGGGATCAGATGTTGAAGGGCGCGGACCTTTCCAAGGGGGAAAACGAGTTTCGCCGAATGGAGGGGATCCTCTGCGCCATGACCCAGCAGGAACGTGCCCAACCCCAGGTCTTGAATGCCAGGCGGCGGCAGCGAATCGCCCGCGGCAGCGGTGTCACCGTCACGGAGGTCAGTAATCTCATGCGCCGCTTCGACGAGATGCAGGGAATGATGCGGAAGATGAGCAAATTCTCCAAAATGTTTGGGAAGATGGGCGGCGGATTCCCGGGCATGCCGGTGAAACGTTGACGCGGCGCCTCCGATCAGAGGGGAGGGGACCAGCGTTCACCCGCCCGGAGTACAGCGTAGGGCTGGTGGAGGCGATGGCACTCCGCGACAAATTCCTCCGGAGTTTCCGTATTGAAGGAAAACATCTCGTAATGACAAGGGATGGCGCATCCCGCCTTAATGGCTCGGGCGAGCTGTGCGGCTTCGCACCCCCTTAGATTTCCCGCAACCCGACGCTCCGGCCGGCGCCCATTGATGGGTAGCAATGCCACTGTGACCTGATGCGGCGACAACCAATCTTCGATCCCGGAGTACAGGATTGTGTCTCCACTATGATACAGACTCCACCGACCGAAGCGAACGACGTACCCGAGATAGCAGTGACGTCCGGTGTCATCAACGTCGAGTGACTCGTGAGCTGCTGGGATTCCGTGAAATTCGAACACCCCCAACTTCAGCACCTCGCCTGAATTAATGCACCGGAGTCGTTCGGATCGGACGCCCAGTCGCTGGGCCGCGAAATCCTGGTTGGCCGCCGGCACCAGAACCTGGACGGCAGGATTTGCTTCGAGAATTGGCAACAACGTTGCCGAATCCAAATGGTCGCTATGATTGTGGCTCGAGCTGATGACCTCAACGAATCCGAGATGTTCCGGCGCGATCACCCGATCGGTCATCCGGATGTGCGGTTTATCGGTGTTGGCATATTTTCCGGTCAGTGCGTCGGACAGATACGGATCCAAAAGGCAGAAATGTCCCTGCCAGTGCAGCAGAAATCCGCTTTGACCCAGCCACCAGAGATGGAATGAGGAGCCGGATCCGAGGACGGTCGCCACGTCCGCGAGAAATGCGGCCCCGTGAAGCGCAGGCTGAATCATGGATGGGAGGTTTTCCGACGAATGGACATGAATTGGGACCATGAACCTGGGAGCCAGTTTATGGGCAGGGGGTGGTTCATGGCGGAGTGGCCGATTCCATCGTCAACCATTCGGTAGTCCAAGTTCCTGCCGGACGAGCCGGACACCGGACACCAGGGTTTGAAGCTTCTTCCGCGCCGCCCACCGGGCCGTCTGGCTCAATCCACAATCGGGTGCAAATACCAGCCGATCCGGGGGGGCGAACGTCAGGCAGTGACGGACCCGTCGTGCCACGTCCTCCACGGTTTCGATATGGTAGTTTTTGACATCAATCACTCCCACGGCGGCATCCATCCGTTTCGTGATCGCGGCGATCACCTCCAGTTCGGCAAATTCACGACTGGCCATTTCCACGTGCATCTCGTCGCAATGGAAATCGAGGAAGGCAGGGAACATCGGGGCAATCTGCCGCGGACCAATCGCGCGGGCCTTGTAATTGCCAAAGCATAAATGCGTGCAGACACGCGTCCGACCCACGACGGGTTCCACCGTTCGGTTGAAAATGTCCACAAACCGGCGTGGATCTTCCCGGTGCGCGTAACAGCTCATACTGGGTTCATCGATCGAGATTTCTCTGCAACCAGACGCCACCAGATCGATCAGTTCCTGTCGCACCCAAGGCAGCAACGCTTCCGTGAGTGCCCAGCGATCCGGATACTGAGCGTTCGGCAGCAGCCGTCCGCTGAGTGTGTACGGCCCGGGCACAGAAGCCTTCAGGGTTGCGTTCACCCCGCCGGCGATGCGCTGCAAACGTTGAAACTCGACGACCGCCCCGAGGCCATGGGGCGCGGTCAATGTGTCGATGATCCGATGCTTTCCGCGTTGATCATGCGCTGGCGGACCAAACCGTCGGCGGGACGAGGCTTCGAGCTCAATGCCGCGAAGGTAGCCGTAGAAAGAAAGATTGAAATCGAGCCGCGTCTGTTCGCCATCGGTGACCACATCCAAACCCGCCGTCAGTTGATCATGGAGCGCTGTCGTCACCGCGTCGTCCTGCAACTCCGCTCGATCATCCGGACCGAATTGTTCGAGATGGGCAGTGGAAAACTCGAGCCAACCGGGCAACGGATACGATCCAATGACGGAAGTGCGTAAGGGGGACGATTTCATGCGAGTTGGCGGTATTGGAACCGAAGATCAGCGGGCACCGAGGCCGGCTCGCCGGCGAGCCTTGCTACCCGACACTGGTTTCTCGAGCGGCGTGCCGGCGGCGGACATCGGTGGCCCGACGCGTTCATACAACTTGGCCAATCGATGCGCATGTTCATCGTAGGCGGACTCAAACAGATCGCGTGCCTGATCGGTCCCGACGAGAGCCGCCGCGGTCAGCACACGAGGTGGCGCGCCGGCCGCCGTCAGACGCAACGCGACTTCCGCCTTGATGCAATTCACCAGAAGACACCCGCCGACCGTGGATCCGGGCGCGACAGGAGTGTCGAGCCCCCGGATCCTCACCATCGCATCGCCGACCGGGGCACCGGTGTCGAAGACCAAGTCGGCAAAATCCTGAAGCTTGCGGCCATCTTCGCGAGCGCTGCGGCTGGCCTGTGAATGAAGGCGGGAAATAATTGCCACCACGCGCACGCCCCGCCGTTGAAATTCCTGTGCCATTTCGATCGGCACCCGATTGCATCCGCTGGACGAAATCACCAGCGCCGAATCGAGCGGCGACAAGTCGTAATTCCGGAGAATCCGCTCCGCCAATCCGGTCACATTTTCCAGGAACATCGCCTGACGCTGACCGTTCGCACCGACGACGAGATTGTGAAAACTGAGGGAGAGCTCAACAATCGGATTGAACCCCGGGAAGGAGCCGTAGCGGGGCCACATTTCCTCGACGAGAATCCGGCTGTGGCCGGATCCAAAGCAATGGACCATTCGGCCGGCTAGAATCGTTTGAGCGAACCAGTCGGCGGCCTGCTGGATCGAAGTCTCTTGCGATGAGACCGCCTTCAACAATTTCGCACATCGGCTCAGATACTCGGCGCTAGGAGTCACGGGGCCGTAGCGTAATGACAACTACTTCGAGGAGGAAGCCGCAATCCAAGGCGGGCAGGAAGGCCGCAGGAAGAATCAAGACTGGCTGGAAAACCGCAGAAAAGGGGAATTGGCGGAGAGAGAGGGATTCGAACCCACGGTGGGGATTAGCCACGCACGCTTTCCAGGCGTGTGCCTTAAACCACTCAGCCATCTCTCCGCCCTGAGACGACAATGTGGGAAACGCGCTCGGCGGTGGCAACTGGATTTTACATCAATGTCGGCGGAAGGCAAAGGGACCGGCCAACTGTGATTCCCGATCTGCGTGAATCCGTGTCCCTCTGCGGTTCAACTCCACGACGGACTGGAACCGCGGATCCCGGTCCTGGCGTGCTCTACGCAGGATCGGGACTCCAAACATGGACGGGCACGTTCGAAACCATGTACGAGAGGGCTGCGGTCGGAGCCAGATTCAGGCCCAGCGATTCCCCAAGGTTGCCCGGCCTCGCCGACCACTCCGTAGGCTGGAACTGAAGTGGCGGATGATCCAATTCGATCCGGCGCGGCCGCGCATCGACGCCGCGGGTGTAACAGCAATACCGATGCGCGACCCAGTGCTCGAGTGTTCCTTTTCGGGGCAGGAACGGGGTCCCTGCCGGGCGGTAGCGCAGTCGTATCGTCCTGCCTGCGTCGCTCATCCGATCCATCTCGCGAAATTCGTCCGGCATCTGCATCCGCCCCTGAATATCGGCCACCGTAAACGGTGCATGAAAAAACATCTGCGCCACGGACGAAGCGATTCGACTCGAAACGTCCATCCCAAAGTAAAACAACCCCGGCTTCAGACCGGCCGTCACATACGTGCGCAGATCAATCTCGAAAAAATTGCGCAACCCGGGAACCGAGGGGCCAAGCCGATGTCGCACACCACAGGTCTGATGAACGAGCAATCCAACCCAGGCAGAACGATCCCACGTGTCGAGTGTCAGCCCCCGTGGGATCCGGGAGGCGATGGCCTCTGGGTCGACTCGCCAGTGGCAGAACAACACATCTTGCATCTGGAAACAAATGGACCAGTTTCGCACCGGAACCGGCCAGGGTCGGGAATTCTTTTCCAGGGTAGTCTGTAAGTAGGATAAGATCCGCGAATGATTCACCTGTTTTGACTACAGATCAAGCCCAACCCTGATCCGCGGATAGGAATCTGAAAATGAGAGAAAAAGCTCTCGATGGTGCCTTTTTTCCGCGTGCAGTTGTTATCGATGCTGTATTGAACACGGGCACGCAGCCCAATTTCCCCGGAGACAGTGCTTGCCATAAGAATTGAATTCGTCGCCACCGACGAAAGGGGAGTGGGAACCGCGGATAAACGCCGATCGACGCAGAT
>CAMDJH010000001.1 GCA_945900455.1 Akkermansia muciniphila | reverse complement strand
CTCCGAGGATGGTTTCCTGCCGAACGAGAAGTTCATTGAATACGCCGCTCCGTTGATCGTCGGCGAGGTCAAGGTGCCTACGGAAAACGGCCTGCCAAAGTACGTCGTGCTGAACAAAAGCGTCGTCGAGAAGAAACTACCCGCGCGGGCGTAATCGTGGCGACTTGGTTTTGAGAAATCGCCAATAAGGGCCTACCTCCTTATTGGCTTTTTCCTTATGTACTCTAGTTAAACCGCGAAGGGCCCCTCGATCACAATCGCAGGAAAATTTTGCGCCGATAAAGGAAGCGGGCGAAGGCAAAAAGCAGGCATACGGCGACGACGGCATGAAGGACGTCGCCGCCCGCACCTAGACTTTTCCTAAGATCACCGCCCACGAACCGGGAAGCTACCTTACCAAATCCAAGGACTTGAGCTGCAAAGTAGACTGCGATCGAGTTCATGCCCACCCAAACAAACGGGGCCGTCCACCACCGGATGTTCCGCATCTCGATCAGATACCAAAAGGCCGCCAACAACAGGATACTCCAGCCTCCCGCCACGAGGACGAAGGACGGGCTCCAGAGTTTTTTGATGATCGGAAACTGGAAGGCCCAAAGGTAGCCACCGACAATCGAAAAGCCGCCTAAGAGGAGGAGATAACCGGCCTTGCTGCCGGGCGTTACATCCGACCGCATGAGCAGGACGCCACAGAGAACGCCCAGGAGGCAGGTAACCACCGCCGGCAGAGTGCTGAGAAGGCCCTCCGGATCATAGTACGTGTCGTACCGCCGTCCCGGAAGGTACTGGTAGTCAATGTGGTTCGCGAGATTCAATCCAGGCTCGAACAACCCGGTGACCCGTTCCTCGGTATTCAGAAACAACCGGTGAACATTGGTGATCCCCTTCTCGGCCTGAAGCAGTTCAATGGCACCCTTCTCGAGTTTAAAATGGCGGATCGGAACCATTTCAAACAACGCATGATATCCCAGGAGGCTTGCCGCCGCGATTCCGATCAGCCAGGGAGGGCGAAACAGCAGGAACAGAGTTGCGGCACCGGTGTACGCAAGGGCGATCCGCTGCAACACTCCCAGCACCCGGATTTCAGGCCATGCCCGCGTCAATCCGCCTGAGTAAATGACGCCCAATACAAACAACGCAACGCCCCGAAATAATACCCGCCGGAATGCCGCCGCCCGCCCCTCGCGTTCAACCGTCTTCCGCAGCGAGAAAACCAGCGATACCCCCGTGATGAAGAGGAAGAGGGGAAAAATCAGGTCATAGAATCGAAACCCATCCCACGCCACGTGCGACAACTGTTGCTTGAAAAAGGCAAAAACGCTGTTGTCGCTAACCTTGTTCAACGCCGAAACCACCAAGCTGCCCCCGGCAATCCAGAACATGTCGAACCCACGCAGCGCATCGAGGCACTCCAACCGTTGGTTACGATCCACCGTGTCAGCCGCCCCGGTAGACGTGCCCCCTCCTCGCTCCAGAAAATCCGTGTCCTCTTCGTCTCGATGGTTCATGGCCAATGGTTCACAGCCGAATAAAAACTTTGCGTTGATATAACGACCGTGCGAGGAGCATTCCCAGGAGAACGCTGGTTAGAGAGATCACCAAACCTCCAAATCCCGGAGCCACGGAACGGTCCATAAACTGTTTTATATCACCCCCGGCAAAACGCTCCGCCAGTCTGTCAAAATCCACCAAGTTGGAGGCGAGATAGACGGCAATCGCGTTCATGCCCACCCAGACAAACGGACGACACCAGCACCGCCATCCCCACACATCCACCAGTTGATAGAACCCCGCCAGTAACAAGAGGCTCCAACCGCCTGCCACCAGCACGTAGGAAGAGGTCCAAAGCTTCTTGATGATCGGAAATTGCAGGCCCCAAATGAATCCCAGACCGAGACAACAAACCCCTGCCATCGCCAGCATACCTGCCTTGCGCTCGGGATTCGTCTTCTCAGACTTCAACCAGATTCCAGCCAGCACTCCCAAGAGGCAGGTTCCAATCGCCGGCAAATTGCTCAGCAATCCTTCGGGGTCGTGATCTCCGTCCCACTTCCGCCACGGCAGATACTGCGCATCAATCCAGTTGGCCAGGTTTTTGCCCTCGACAAAACTCCCGGCACCAACTCCCGGAATCGGCACCAGCGCCATCAATGCCCAATACCCGCCCAAGATCGCAACCAACCACAAAACCAGCGTTCGCGGACGGCAGTATATGAATAAAATCCCCGCAGCCCCAGACGCAATCGCAATTCGCTGTAGCACCCCCATGAGTCGAATGTCCGATATTTTGCCTGTAAAATCTCCATTTTCGAGCAACTTCCCCGCGAATCCGCCGTAGTAGAACAGTCCCAAAACGTATAACAACAATGTCCGCTTCAGTACCCGGACCAACGCGGCATCGGAACCGCCATCCTGCATTGCCTTGGTCAACGAAAAGACCGACGAAACCCCCGCAATAAACACAAAAAGTGGAAAGATCAGATCGTAAAAACGAAATCCCTCCCACGCCACATGGTCGAGCTGCTCCGCAACATGCCGCATCAGCCCCTGCCCACCCGCCAACGTCGCCAAGGATTGACCCAGGGAATCAGCCCCCATGATCCAAAACATGTCGAACCCCCGAAGCGCATCGATCGACATGAGTCGAGGGGCAACAGGCGCAACACCGGATGGGTCGGAATCGGCGGTATGGGGGAGCATTCGATGTCGGAGGATATGCTCATGATTCGCGTGCAGCACAAATCATTTTCGCGATTCCATATCCACGAAGGGATTGAAAATCGTCGCGAGGCCGTGAACAACTCAGCTTGCAAGTGACATTCGGACACGGTATCCGCCACATTGAGGCAACTTTGACCGCAGCGTCCATTTCATGAAAGCCGACAACGAACTCTACCGCCAGTTGCGCACTCTCTCGTGCGATGTCTTGTGGAATACCGAAGTGGCCCGGTTTGATCGGGCGTCCTCCGATGACCGTGTGAAACGGTCCGCCGTGATTCGCGCGGTCAGTGTGGTCTTCGCAGCCTCGGGCACTCCCGCGCAGAAGTCCGCTGCAATGACCTGGCTTAAAGGTCTCCTCCAGGATCCTGCGGAAAAGGTGCGCCGGTATGCCATGACGGCCATTCCCAAACTGGGTGGGGATCCCGGCGCCGAGTCCACACTGCTCGCTCTCCTGAAATCTCCCGCGAATGATCGAGAACGGAGAAGCGCCGGACAGGTTCTCGAAAAGATCGGCGGTAAGGCAACGCTTCATGCGGTCGAGGCATATCGTGGAACCTTGCCGGTCGCAGAACAAAAGGTGCGTGCCAGCGTCGCACGTACGGACAATCCCAGCACCGTCCGCATGGACGCCCGCATCGAGCCCATCGACGGACTGCGCCTGCATCTTCGTTGCCGGAAGGGCCTGGAATCCATTGTCGCGGATGAAGTGACCGATCACGCCACTCGGGGCGGCGTGTTTCGCGTCATCGAGAAAAGCCGCGGTCTAATCGTCGTGGGTGCGAATGCCCCGTTCTCCCTCGCGGACATTCATTCGCTTCGCTGTTTCGATACGGTCGGCATCGTTCTCGCCTCGCTGCGAAAGCCGCGCGAAACCGAATTTATCCAATCCCTCGCCGCGACAATCACCTCGCCGCAAACTCGCCACCTTCTCACCCTTCTAACCCACGGCTCCATTCGCTATCGACTGGAGTTTATCGCGATGGGGAATCGCGATGACACGATTCGCAACGTGGCGGATCGCGCCTATGCCCTGTGTTCGGAAATATTGAACGATGCGCGCCGAGCACCCTGGGCCGTTGACGTCCACTCCACGGGCACTGGAGCCTCCGTTGAACTCAGGCCAAAATTTGCCGCGAACCCCCGCCTTTTCTATCGCCGGGAGGATGTTCCCGCCGCTTCCCACCCGCCGCTCGCCGCATGCATGGCACGGTTGGCCGGGCGGGTCCCGAACGAAGTGGTTTGGGATCCATTTTGCGGATCCGGTTTGGAACTCATCGAGACGGCAATTCTTGGTGGAGTGAAACAGGTGTTCGGCACCGACTTAAGCCCCGAAGCGATCGCGATCGCCCAGGTGAACTTCGCCGCTGCCAAGGTAAAATCCACTCAAGCCACGTTCGCGTGCGCTGACTTCCGCGACGCTGGCTCCGTGCCCGGATTGGCCAATGGCGCTGTAAGCTTAATTATCACCAATCCTCCGATGGGCCGCCGAGTGCGCGTCCCCAACCTTCACCAAATCATCCGGAACCTCTTCGTCGTCGCGACCAAGATACTGATGCCTGGAGGCCGGATGGTCTTTGCGAATCCGCTCCGGGTGACACCCTCAGACCCGTCACTCCGTTTGGAATACCGCGAGGTCGTCGACCTGGGCGGATTTGACTGTCGACTTGAGGTCTACCGAAAGGTGGGTCGCAGTACCATCCGGTGAACGGACTCACCCGGCAGAAACTTCGACGGCTCCCCGTTCACCCACGCCTGATGCCCCGCCAGATAGTAGGGCGATAGGAAGTGCCCGCTCGCGCCCCCCAGTTGATGGTAGTAACCATCTTCCTCCCGCCCCGGCGACACCGCCATTCGTTGCGAGGCTCCGATATCCTCGAACTGAACGCGTGGCATGTCGATGTCTCCCGGAAGTTGGACCGGGTGAGCATCCAGCCAGTGTCCCAACGGCTTGAATCCGATACTGAACGGATGCTGCATCCGAAGCCAATTTCTGTCCCCCCACGTGCGCGCCGCCAATGCCTTCGGCGGCTTGGGGAATCGGGTTAAGACTTCCTGCCAGGCAAAGTCGAGCAGGGCGTCGACGGTGGGAAATCTCCGGTTCAATAGATGTTGCGGCCGCTGGTCTAGCAAGATCCACGCAGACTCTTCAAAGTGAGTGGGCAAACTCACGGGACGGGGATCGATTTTTTTCGCAACCTGTGCGACGGGATCGAAAAGCAAATGGAGCGTGCCGTTTCGGAATGCGCGCACCAGACGATATCCATGCGAGTTGGTGGATGCGTGCCCGCCCCAATTCGTCACGTATCCGCACACCTCATTGCGCAGCGCAACATGCGATGTGGAACGATTCAACGTCTCCAGTAAAAGCTTCTGCCAACGCTCCAAAAAAGTGGCCCGATCATCGAGTTGAATGGCCAGCAAGCTGGCAGGATCGGCTCGGTTTAATTCGCGAAGGCCTTCGCGGATCTGAAGCGCCCTGGCCCCAAGATCCACGCTCGTGCCCAGACCCAGATTTTCATAGCGTGGATCAGCTGTCTGCCGGTTATTCGCGCTCCACAACCTGCCTCCCGGCGGATCTTCGATCCTGGGGTACTCGCCGGCTGGGATCCATCCATCCCAACGTCGCTGTCCGTCTGCCCAGGACCCCGGCAAAACCCCATCGAACCCGATCCGCCGGGGAAAATATCCGGCAACCGTCCATCCGATATGCCCATGCCGATCTCCCGCCAGCACATTCAGCCACGGCAACCCGGCGTGCGGTGCGCCCTCCAGGAGTTCGTGCGTCGTGCGGGCTGATTCAAACGTCATCGAGCCGAGATTCGCCGCCTCGGGCGAATGCATCACCCACTTGACCGCTTGGGACCCAGGGCGATTGGTGTTCGCCAGCACCGGTCCCCATTCCGTGGTCTGCACATCCATCTCGACATCGCGCTTTCCCCGGACACGAATTACCTCGTGCCGGACGCCAAACGGCTTCCAAGAATCTCCCAGTCGATAGGCTCCGGGGTGATTGGTGCTCAGTTCGAGATCAATGACGTCGGAAGAATCCAATGCCGATGCGGTCAGACTCCACGCGACATCGCCGTTGCTCCCAATCGTCAGCACCGGAGAACCGGGCAGCGTCGCACCGCACAATCGGGCAACACGGCCGTCGTCACGCGACCACACCATCTGGGCGCGATACCAGAGATGGGGCAAGTGTAATTGAAGGTGCATGTCGTTCGCAACGAGCGCAGCGCCTGTGCCCGTGACGGCCCCACTCACCACAAATGCGTTGCTGCCAAGCACCGCGCGAACCGACTCGATGTCTTCGTCGGCAGAGGAATCCATGGATGGAACAACTCGCGGTGCATAGCCCAGCCAGTTTTGGCGCGCTCGAACCGCCTTGCCCAGCAGCACGGGTTCCAATTGGTTGAGCCGATCGAGCGCCACCCGCACGATATTCGTCCCCGTCGGCTCCGGAGCGGTGAATTCTGCGGGCGTTGGTACTCGCGCGACGGGCAATAAACTTCCGTCAAGGGCGGCATCCCACGCGGTCCCACGCGGCACAAAGAATGCGAACGCGGCGGGAGTGAGTGCGCGCCGCAGAATACCCCGCTCGACCTCGGATTCACCTCCTGGATCGCTCAGGAAAAGCCCCATCGCGTGCAGAACCAAGAGGGAATCCCGCGGACTCCACGGGCGGGGCGTGTGGCCGAGAAGAACATACTCGGGAGGACGCGATCGCAGCGATTTTAGGCCCGCATTAACGCCGGCGGAATACACCTCCAGGAGCTCTCGCTCGGGAGGAATCAGTCCCGCAACCGCCGCGTCGGCGACGTGCCGCAAATCGTGCCGCCGCACAATCTTGTCCTGTTCCAGGACGGATCCTCCCACGAGTTCCGCGAGTTCACCCGCCGCACCGCGCCGGAACAAATCCATCTGAAAAAACCGATCCTGCCCGTGAAGAAATCCAACCGCTCGCGCCACATCCAACCGATTGCTTCCCGTGACGGTGGGTATCCCGTTGGCGTCCCGCTCGACGCGCACCTCGCTGCTAAGTCCGGGAAGAACACGTTCACCGTCCACGGCCGGAAGGCTTCGGCGAAACACGAAACAGCCCGCCGCTGCAAATGTCATCGAGGCAACGCAGATTCCAAGCGCCATCCGGCGCACCCAAAGCCCCGTGCTCTTCCCGCCTGGCCAACGAATGAACATTCGAGCATGAAACCAGTCTCAAGGCGTCAGCACAGCCTTCACAATCGCTCCCGAATTCATCGCGGTGAAAGCCGCCTCCCATTGATCGAGCTTCCATAGGCCGCCGAGGATCGGATCGATATTCAGCTGGCCGCTCGACAGGAGCTGAATCACGCGCTCCCAGATGGGCCAGTTGTGGCTGAAGCTGCCCTGCAGTCGAACATTCTTCTGCACGAGGGGATCGAGCGAGAAATCCAGCGGCTGCGGGCCCCATCCCACTTTCGTGATCCACCCAGCCGGACGTACCAGTTCCATCGCCAACTTCAGCGCGGGAGAATAACCCGTCGCGTCGATGACCCCGTCGGCACCCAGTCCATCGATTTCGTTCGCCCAGGCGGAGGCGTCGCCGACGATTGCGGTGCAACCGTATTGCTCGGCAATGGCCAGGCGTGTCCGGTCGCGCTCCAAGCCTGTAATCGCGACCTGCGCGCCGCGCAGTCGAGCAATGGCCGCACAGAGAATTCCAATGGGCCCGGGACCCAGAACCACAATGCGATCACCGGGAATGATTTCGGAATTTATTGCGGTGGCGTTGTAGGCGACGCAACAAGGCTCGGTGAGCGCTGCTTTTTCGAGCGATAAATGGTCGGGCACGCGATGCAGAATCCGGGTAGGCACCCGCACGAAACGCGTCATGGCCCCGTTGACGGCGGCCCCATAGCCTTGCCGCGTGGGATCCAGGTTGTAGAGGCCACGGCGGGACATCGGATTGTTAGTGTCGATCACCGCGGCGGTCTCGCTCACCACCCGGTCGCCCAGTTGGAAACCCGTCACCCGTCTGCCGACCTCGTGAACGCGGCCAGAGAATTCGTGCCCCAGGATGCACGGGTAATTCACGCGCCAACCGTGGTCGCCAGTCCACATGTGGAGGTCGCTGCCGCAAACCCCGACGGCGGCGACTTCGAGCAAGACGTCGTCTTCACCGATATCCGGCACGGCGGTTTCGCGGACTTCGACGCTGTAGGGTTTGCGATCGTAGGTAACGACGGCAGGCTGGGTCGTGGCTCGGCTCATGCTATTCTAGGATTGATGATTCTCAGTTCGTTGGCTTTCTAATGGCTCAGTCCCGCCAGCATCGTCTCCTCGATTCCTTCTGGCCAGGTATCCTGTGGCTCAAACCCGACAACTCTGCGGGTAGGCTCCAAATCGAGGTGGATGGCGTGTTTGTGTTTGCTCGCGGCAAATAGGACCGCGAACCGAACGTCGGTCGCCTCGACGGCACATGCGAAGAATCGCCCCGCATCACCGGGACTGAGATAAACGTCCTGCGCCCATTCACTGTTCACCACTTCACGAAAGTGCTCCGGGCTGCGGGGACAAAAGCCGAGCCGAACCGCGATCACACTCAGCCCATGGGTCTCGGCGTATCCGCGGCCAATCGATTCGGCGAAAACTTTGGCGGCTGCATACCAGTACTTTGGACTCGGCGGATCCTCGACCCGCACGGGCCATTGCTCGGCCATGCGTTGCCACCAGTTTACCTGCCCGCTGCTGGCGAGGATCATGCGCCGGGCTCCACCCAACCGGGCTGCTTCCATGATATTGTAAAGTCCGATGATATTGTTCGGCAGCAGCTCCGTCATGAAGTCCGCGTCGTCGGGCGTGGCCGCCAGGTGAATGATCATTTCAACCCCCACCGCTGACTCCCGGACGACTTTGGCGTCAGCGATATCCCCTACGACAAAATCCGCGAGTCCCGGCGTGGCGACCCGGTCAAAGCCGCGAAGCCGATACTGGCGTGCCTTCAACTCGGCCACAACGGCCTGCCCGATTCGCCCCGCCGAACCGGTGATGAGAATGATTCCGCCGACAGGCATAACAATTTCACCCGCCTCATCCAGCTCAGAGCCGTCCGCTCGCGGAACGAACCCCCGCCACAATTTCCTTGAGTGTCGCGGCCAAGCCAGTCGCGCGATCCCCGGGAACGAGCGGACCGCCAATCACGACCGAGGCGGCGCCCATCCTCGCCGCTTCGATGGCGTGTTCCACCGAAAGTCCGCCGACGACTTGCACCGGAATCCGCACGGCGCGCAGCACCTGATCCAGACCATCGATTGCGCGCAGGCCGCGGTTCTCGGCACGGTGATCATAGCCCAAGTGCCATCCGATCATGTGGACGCCGATGGATTCGGCTCGCACCGCGGCGGCGACCGGATCCGGACAAAACATTGTGTCTGCGATGACCTTGACGCCGTGCTTGTCGGCCTCCCGCATCGCGGCCCGCAGCGTGGCGTCATGCGCGGCAGCCATCACATCGATGTAATTGGCCCCCGCTTCGCCAGCGAAACGAGCAAACAAACCGCCGCCATCGCAGACTTTAAAATCACAGACGATGGGATGGGTGGGAAACTTGGCGCGCAATGCTCTCACCGCCGCCATGCCCTGCTCGACCATGAGCGGCGTGCCGGCTTCCAGCCAGTCCACACCCGCGTCCGCAGCAATTTGGGCCACAAGAAGAGCGTCTTCCGTGGTACGCAGGTCGAGGGAGATTTGGACCGTGCAGGACATTTAATTCAAATACTCCCGTGGATCGGTGATACGGCCGGCGAGGGCGCTCGCCGCAACCGTAGCGGGGCTCGCCAAAAACACCTGACTCTCCTTGTGCCCCATGCGGCCGGGAAAATTGCGGTTCGTCGCACTAATGCACTTCATCGGAGTGTTCATCCGGCCAAAGGTGTCGACCGGCCCGCCCAAACAGGCCGAGCACCCGGCATTCTCCGTCATCTGAACACCCGCCTCGACGAGGATCTGCCAAATGGTCCGGTTACCCCACCGCGTGCGCTGCAGTTCGCCAACGATCTCCGGCGTCGCGGGTACGCCAAACGTATCGATCTTGACCTGACGTCCGCGAAGAACCCGTGCGAACTCGACAAAATCACTCGTCTTCCCGCCGGTGCAGGAACCCAGATAGGCGCGATCCAATTGGATATGCCCCAGTTCCTTCGCCTTCTTCCGCTGACCGGGGTCGGGGTGACACGCGACGGTCGGTTCCAACTGGTCGAGGTTCACGACTAACTCGTAGAAGAACTTCTGGTCTCGGTCCGCCAACACGGGCTCGTACGTCGATTTGGTCCCGTTCAGTCGGGTCCGAGCCTCGACGTACTCGGCCGTGCGGGCGTCGAATTCGAAAATGGCATTCTTGCCCCCTGCCTCGATGGCCATGTTGGCAATCGTCATGCGATCGTCGATGGAGAGGCTGGCAACACCGGGTCCATCAAATTGCAGCGCCCGGTAAGTGGCGCCATCAAAGCCGATCTCACCGATCACATGCAGGATGATGTCCTTGGCCATGACGCCCGGTTGCAGGCGGCCTTCGACGCGGAAGCGCATGGTCTCGGGCACCTTGATCAGGAGCCGCCCGGCACCCAGCACAAAACCGGCATCCGTGTTGCCGATGCCGGTGGCGAACTGGTTGAACGCACCCGCCATGCACGTGTGAGAATCGGTTCCGAAAAGTATTTCACCGGGTCGAGTGTGACCCTTCTGTGGCAGTGCGGTGTGGCAAACCCCAGCGTAATTTGACCCATATTGCCGCTGCAACAATCCCTTCGAGGGATCAAATTTCCAACTTCCCGCCGGATCATCAATCACGTCGTAGAAATAGGGCAGGTCCTGCTCGCGAACGAAATCGCGCAGGATATCCACATTGCGATTCGATTTGGAATCGGCCGTGAAAATGTAGTGATCGGGAATGATCACCACTCGATCCCGGTCCCAGACTTTTGCCTGCGGCCCGAACTCCCGTTTGAATACCCCGATGGTTCCCGGACCACACACGTCGTGCGTCATCAGCACATCCGCCTGAACCCAGATATTCTCCCCGGCAGTCACGTGAGACTTGCCAGCAGCACGGGCGAGGATCTTTTCGGTCAACGTCATCGTCCGACGAGCCTAGCGGACCGACTGCGGGAGACGCAAGCGGCGGCGGCACCCGCAGTAGAAGTTCCCATGCCCATTTCCGGACGCCGATACGATGGGTCTGGGGATTGGCCATTTCTCCAAATAAAATGTCCCGACCGGGACATGTTATCCGTCAACGGATTCGGCACCACGCGGCTACCAGGGCTTGAATTTGCCCGTGCTCGACTGTCGCTGCTCTGCTTTGCTTCACGGCTTCGCGTGCGAATCCTACC
This sequence comes from Akkermansia muciniphila, assembly GCA_945900455.1. Classification (GTDB taxonomy): domain Bacteria; phylum Verrucomicrobiota; class Verrucomicrobiia; order Limisphaerales; family UBA9464; genus SIBK01. The sequence goes on along the minus strand of CAMDJH010000001.1, from coordinate 68,836 downwards.
GCGTGGCTCCGGTCGGGAAGAGCCGATCGAGGCATCTTGACATCGTGATGTAGTGATGTAGAGCTCTTCCATGCGAACGACACTCACCCTGGATGATGAAGTCCTGCGGATCGCTCAGGCCATTGCAGACGCGAGGGAAATCCCCTTGGGACGCGCCGTCTCCGAACTTGCCCGGAAAGGGATTGAGGCGATCAGCTCGACACCAGCGAAGACTGGGAAATTCCCTACGTTTCGCGTCAACCCCGGGGCGAAGGCCATCACAATGGCGGATGTGAGACGGGCCGAAGACGAACTATGAAGGCAGTCCTGCTCGATGTGAATTTCCTCATCGCATTGGCTTGGCCACCCCATGTCCACCACTCCCCTGCACACACTTGGTTTGCGGCGAATTCACGCCACGGCTGGGCGACCTGCCCCATGACCGAATGCGGTTTTACGCGAATCTCGTCGAATCCAAAGTTCATTGAAGACGCGGTCACTCCGTTCGAGGCAATCGCGATGCTCAGAACCATCGTGCAGATGCCGGGGCACCAGTTTTGGCCGGACGAGTTCTCATTGGGGGAGATCACGGTTTTCAAAGATTATGCACTCGGCGGCCATCGGCAGATTGTCGACGCCTATCTGCTGTCGCTCGCCGTCCGTACGGGGGGCAAATTCGCGACATTTGACAAAGGAATAGCCTCTCTGGTGAAGCCGGGCGGGATCGAGTCGAGGTCGATCATCCTGGTGTCATAAAGGGGTCCCGGTTATTGCAATCTCTTCCCCCTTTTTGAACACGTTGCCCAACGTGTGACGACATCTCACGTCCAAGCGCTTGACGGGCCAAGCGGAATACTTGAAACCTTCGGTCAAGTTTGCGAGTTGTTTCACGGACCGAGCTAATACTCCAAAACAAGAAGATTCCCGCTATGCCCGCAATGCACGAAATCGACTACACAATCCACGGCAACGACTTGCAGTATGTTGAGGTGGAATTGGATCCCAACGAAGCCATGGTCGCCGAGGCCGGCGGCATGATGTACATGGAGGATGGCATCGAGATGGAGACGATCTTTGGCGACGGATCGCAGCAATCCTCGGGGTTTCTTGGCAGCCTGATGGGGGCCGGAAAACGACTTCTGATCGGCGAATCCCTCTTCATGACCGTGTTCCAGAACCGGTCGGCTCAGAAGCGCAAAATGGCCTTTGGAGCGCCGTATCCCGGCAAAATCGTGCCGATTCATCTCGAGGAAGTCGGCGGCGAACTGATCGCCCAGAAGGATTCATTCCTCTGCGCCGCCAAGGGGGTCAGCGTCGGAATCGCGTTCAACAAGAAAATCGGGGCCGGATTGTTCGGCGGAGAAGGCTTCATCATGGAACGACTTCAGGGGGATGGCTGGGCGTTTGTCCACGCCGGTGGAACACTCATGGCCCGGGAACTGACCGTCGGTGAAACCCTGCGTATCGACACCGGGTGTATCGTTGCCTACACAAAAACGGTCGATTTCGACATTCAATACGTCGGAAAGATCAAATCCGCCCTGTTTGGAGGCGAGGGGCTCTTCTTCGCCACGCTGCGGGGGCCCGGCAGAATCTGGCTCCAATCACTGCCCTTGAGCCGACTGGCAGATCGCCTCTACTCCGCATCGCCGAAAGCCGGCGGCTCCAGCCGTGAGCAGGGATCTCTCCTCGGAGGACTCGGCAGCATGTTGGGCGGCGACAACGACTGACCCACCTACTGCGAATAACTTTCAGATCGCCCCGTTTACTCATTTGTCTCCTGCCCCGACTTTCTCCATTGTCCCGGCCGGTAAATCATGGCTGACGACATGGCTGACGAAAAAAAACACACCTACGACGAAAGCAAGATCAAGACCCTGTCGTCGATCGAACACATCCGGCTGCGGACCGGAATGTACATCGGTCGGATCGGGGACGGCACCCACCCCGACGACGGATGTTACATCCTGCTCAAGGAGGTCATCGACAATTCCATTGACGAATTCATCATGGGCCACGGCCGGGAGATCCAGATCGCCGTCGACGGAGGTGTCGTGTCGGTCCGCGATTTTGGGCGGGGAATTCCCCTGGGCAAAGTCATCGAGTGTGTGTCCCAGATCAACACGGGAGCCAAGTACAATGACGACGTTTTCCAGTTTAGCGTCGGCTTGAACGGCGTGGGGACAAAGGCGGTGAATGCGCTCTCCAAAGACTTCACGGTGCGAAGCCACCGGGAAGGGGATTTCGTCGAGGCCCAATTCAAGCAGGGAAAATTAAAGAAGGAACTGAAGGGGAAGACGGCCGAACCCAACGGGACGTTCATCCGATTCGAGCCCGACCCCGTGATTTTCAAGGGGGCGATCTTCAAACCGGAATTCATCGAACGTCGCCTCCGGCACTACAGCTACTTGAATGCCGGACTGAAGCTGCTGTTTAACGGTCAGACCTTCCAGTCCCGGCATGGGCTGCTCGACCTGGTGATGGAAGACCTCCAGTCGGATCATGCGGAACCCATCTATACGCCGCTGCATTACACCGGCAAGACGCTCGAGTTTTGCTTCACCCATACCAACAGCCGATACGGGGAATCCTTCTTTTCCTTCGTCAACGGCCAGTATACCAGCGACGGCGGCACCCACCTGAGTGCCTTCCGGGAAGGATTGCTGAAGGCCGTGAACGAGTACTCAAAATCCGGGTATGACGGAGACGACGTCCGCGAATGCATGGTCGGGGCGGTGGCCATCCGGCTCAAGGATCCGGTGTTCGAATCCCAAACCAAGAACAAATTAGGCAACACCGAGATCCGGACAGATCTGGTCAATCGCGTTCGCGAAGAGTTACTGCACTTCTTCAACCGCAACAAGGCGGTTGCCGATTTGATCCTCGCCAAGGTCGAGGACACCCGACAGTTGCGGAAGGAATTACAGGAGGTCAAGAAACTTGCCCGGGAACGCTCGAAAGCAATCACGCTGCGCATCCCTCAATTGAAGGACTGCAAGATCCATCTCGACAAAGCGAAGGGCAAGGGCCGTGGGTCCATGGTTTTCCTGACCGAAGGGCAATCCGCCGCCGGCTCCATCGTCAGCTGCCGCGACGTCAGCACCCAGGCGATCTTCGTGCTCAAGGGCAAACCGCTCAACGTCTGGGATCTGAAGCGGGACATCGTCTACAAAAATGACGAGATGTATAATCTGATGCGAGCGCTCGATATTGAGGATAACGCGGACAATCTGCGCTACGATCGGGTAATCCTGGCAACCGATGCGGATGTCGACGGCCTCCACATCCGCAACTTGTTGATTACTTATTTTTTGAAATTTTTTGAACAAGTGGTGCAGGAAGGCCACCTGTTCGTTCTCGAGACCCCCCTCTTCCGAGTGCGAACGAAGGAGCAGACACTCTATTGTTACTCCGAGACGGAGCGCGACCAAGCCGCAATCAAGCTGGGGAAGAGCTCTGAGATCACCCGGTTCAAGGGGCTCGGGGAAATTTCCCCGGCTGAATTCAAACAGTTTATCGGGCCGAAGATGCGCCTCAACCAGGTGGAACATGCGCCCCGCGGGGATGTCGCCCAGATTCTCGGATTTTACATGGGAAAGAACACCCCAGATCGGAAGGACTATATCATGGAAAATCTTGTCGTTCCGGTGGAGGAATGATCCGCGCTCCCTACTCCTTTTCATCGCCACTCGCTCACCACCGGCTCACCGCCCGGACCGCGTCGCTCTCTCTTTTCCCCGTTCAACCGCTCTTGCACTCCGCACATGCCATCCAAACGTAAACCCGGCCCCGATCAGCCGGAATTGCCGATTGACGGCCCGGTCAAATCTTCCTCAAAAGCCCCGGACGCTCCCATCGCTACCACCGTGCCCGCGCCGTCCTCCCCGCCGACACCGGCTACGGCAGTCCCCGAGACCCACGTGGAAGCCGAAGCCATCGGAACCGTCGTTCCACGCTCATTCTCACCGTCCAAAGTCGAACATCCACTGCACGGGCGGGTCGACACGAACTTCATGCAGTACGCGTCCTACGTGATCCGGGACCGCGCGATTCCGCATATTGTCGACGGACTGAAGCCCGTGCAGAGGCGAATTCTCTGGTCGTTGCACGAAAAGGATGACGGGCGGTTCATCAAGGTTGCCACGATCTCCGGACATTGCGCCCAGTATCATCCGCACGGCGAGGCGGCGATCTCCGATGCCCTCGTCGTCCTGACCAACAAGCGGTACCTGATCGAAGGACAAGGGAATTTTGGCAACGTCTTCACCGGCGATCCCGCTGCGGCCGCCCGCTATATCGAGTGCCGGCTCACGCCCCTCGCCCGCGAACACATCTTCAATGATTCCCTGACCGAGCTCGTCGCAAGCTACGACGGCCGAAACAAGGAACCGGTCACCCTGCCCAGCCGGCTGCCACTCCTCTTGATGCTCGGTACGGAAGGCATCGCCGTCGGCATGGCCTGCAAAATCCTGCCCCATAACTTTCCTGAGCTGATCGCCGCGCAGATTGCCATCCTGCAAAAGCAGCCATTTAGATGTCTTCCGGACTTTCCGACCGGCGGCCTGATGGACGCCCGGGATTACCAGGATGGACGCGGAACGGTGAAAGTCCGCGCCCGGATCCGATCGAAGGACGATTCCACCGTCGTTATTCACGAGATCCCGCCGATGACGACCACGGATTCACTGATCACCTCGATTGAGGACGCGGTGCGTAAGGGCAAGATCAAGATCAAATCCATCAACGATTTCACCGCCGAGGGAGTGGAGATCGAGATTAAGATCCCGGCCGGAATCAGCGCCGACCAACTGATCGACGCCCTCTACGCGTTCACCGACTGCGAGATTTCCATTTCCAGCCGGATCATCGTCATTCGTGAAAACCGTCCGTTGGAAACCACGGTTTCGGAGGTGTTGCGGGCGAATACCGAACAGCTGTTGGAACTGCTCCGGCGCGAACTCGAACTCAAGCAGCAGCAGCTCGAGGGCGAACTCCATTTCCGCACGCTCGAACGTATCTTCATTGAAGAGCGTATCTATAAGAAGATCGAGCCGTGCAAGACCAACGAGGCGGTGCTTGCCGCCGTGGTCGACGGGTTCAAGCCATTCCGAAAACAACTGCGTCGGGATCTGAGCGACCCCGACGTGGAACGTTTGCTCCAGGTGCGGATCCGGCGGATCTCGCTTTTTGACATCGAAAAGCACCGGGCCGAGATGGAGACGCTGCAGACCGAACTCGACGAAACCTCGAAGCATCTAAAAAACGTTACCCGCTACGCGGTCGCCCATCTCGAGGCCCTGCTGGCGAAATACCGGCCGGTGTATCCCCGCTTGACTCGCTCCAGCCGGCACGAGGAAATTGATGCCAAGGAAGTCGCCTTCAAGGCCTTCAAAGTCGCCTACGACCGCGAGACCGGCTATGTGGGTCACAAGGTGTCCGGCGAAGAATTCCGGCTGGACTGCACCAAGTTCGACAAGCTGCTGTTAGTCTTTAAGGACGGCCACTACAAAGTGGTCGAATTGGCGGAGAAGCTCTTCATCGGTCCCGATCTTTTTTACTGCGCGCTGCCCGACCGGGACCAGGTATTCACCTGCGCCTATACCGATCGTGAAGCGAGCCATCTCAAGCGTTTCACTTTCGGTGGAACCATCCTGAACAAGGAGTATTTTTGCATTCCTCCCAAATCGCGAATTCTCTTTTTTGAACAAGGCACTCCGGCCCAGCTTTATATCCGTTTCAAACCGGCCCCACATCAAAAGGTATCCCAGCAAACCTGCTCGCCGGCCGAAATTGACGTGAAAGGCCCCAAAACCATCGGGCGACAGATTTCCATCAAAGACATCAGCTCCATCACGAGCAAACCCACCCGCGGCTGGGATCCGGAAGCAACGACGACAAAGTTGGTGTTGACGTGATCTCGGTAGGGAATTTTTCCAACGAATGGACAGGCAATGGGACCATGAACCCGGGAGCGCCGGCATCTTGCCGGCGAATCTTCGTCCGCTGCGCCGGCTCGCCGGCAGGATGCAGGCGCTCCCATGTAGTCGGTTCATGGAGCGGGTTGGGCAATGGCCCGCGGGGTCCGCTTATCGATCGCGCACAAATTTGTGCAGATGACCGAACTGGCTCCACTCGCTCACGATCAGGTTTCCCTTCTTATCGATTGCGGCTCCATGGGGCGAATTGCAAATGCCATCCTTCCACTGGTCCGGCACCAGGCCAAAATTGGCGCGTTGACTCTCGGTCGGATTGTCCCCGACTTGCGCCACGATATTTCCCTCCTTGTCCAACACCGTCGCCCGCCCTTTCAATTCCGGAATAACGGCGTAGTCGCCCCGGATATGCACTGCGGCGGGCATCCGCAAGCCGCGACGGATTACCCGCACGAAATTTCCATCCAGATCCCAGTACTCCACCCGGTCATTGTTGCGGTTGCAAACCAGCAACAACGGTTTTTCGTGGCGGGTATCCAGCCCGATCCCGTGACACGTCTTAAACTTTCCGTCCTCTTCCCCGGGCCCACCGAATGCCTTCACAAACTTTCGGTTCTTGTCGAACTTCAGCACGAAGTTGGAACCGTAGCCGTCCGCGACAAATAACGATCCGTCCGGCCCGACCGTGACCGCGCACGGATTAAACCCCTTTCCATCCTTATACAAACCCGCATCCATGGGTGTACCGAGCGTCCAAAGAATCGTCCCATCCAGCGTCAGCTTCAACACTTCGTGATCCGAAGGACGCGCCGCATAAATGTACTCCACCCCCTTTTCAATACGAATCTCCGCCCCGTGAATCCGCGTTGGCCCCACCGCCCGCAGGAATTTTCCCTTCGACGAAAACACCACGATGCCGCGCTTTGTATCGGTCGTGACGTAAATATTTCCCGCCTTGTCCGTCATGGCGGCGCCGTGACAGGGCCCCAGTTGTTGACCGCCGGGATTTTTCTCAAAGAAATCCGGCGCAATCGAGTATTTGATCTCCCGGGCGACAACCGCGTTCGAAAAAAGCGCGGCACAGGCGAGCAAGGACGTAATTCTTTTCATGGTAGTGTGATTGATGCGATGGGCGGCATTGTGGATTTAGCCCTGCCAAACACAATCTCGAATACTTCAATCCAGTCGGCCCGATTTCCTCTCGCTGAAAAGTCGTTTTGAACCGATCGCAAGGAAGATGCCGCCGGCAACTCAGTTTTCGAACTCCGCTCCGCTCTCGAGGTAAAATATCGTTCCCATCAAATTCAACCCATTGTCTGGATGACCACAATTGCTAATTCAAGTGGCGTTGGGTAGTCTTCCATTGTGCGCGAGCGCTTCATCAAGCCGATCATATCCACTTCACGAACCTTTGCGGAGGCGGACGAAAAGGAGCGTGCCTTCTGGAATTCACGCACCCCGCAGGAGCGCCTCTGGCATCTGGAGTATCTCCGCGAACTGAATTATGGACCCGAGGCATCTGCCCCCCGACTTCCGCGAATTCCTTGCGTGTCTCAACGCAGCTGGGGTTGAGTATCTCCTCGTCGGAGGCCATGCCGTCGCCTATCACGGCTACCCGCGCGTCACCTCCGACATGGATGTTTGGATTCACCGTACGGAAGTCAACGCGCAGAGGACTATCGCGGCGGTACGATGCTTTTTTGGCGATGAGCTTACGGGACTGACGACCTCGCAGTTCCTAGACACTGAAATAGTTACCCACTTTGGGGCGCGGCCACACTTGATCGAGATTTTGAACCGAATTTCGGGATGCGATTTTGCCCTCGCGTGGACCCGGCGAATCCAGGCGGAATACGACGGTGTGCCTGTTCATGTCATCAGTCTCGAAGACCTCAGGCAGAACATGGGCGCAACGGGTCGAGCCAAAGATCAAGCCGATCTCGACCAGCTATGAGTGTTGCTTTCACAGATCGCTATTTGACCCCGGCTGACGATCCCCTTACAGATTCCTGTCCCACGTGAACAGAACGTGACATCGATTCTCCGATTTTTATGAAGGCCGCGCCTATCATTACCATCATCGCATCCCTGCTCTGCATTGCGGGTTGCAACAAAGAGGAAGCCTCGAAGGCCGCCGAAAAGGTGGCGGAAGCTGCCGGAAAAATGGGGGACAAGGCCTCCCAGGGAATGGAGATCGTGAAGGCCAAGATCGAAACCGAGAAAGCAACTGAAGCCGTAAAAGGCGCATTGCCCAAGTAGGCCACCTGCTCGGAACCGAAGACGCATCTTCCTCATGGACTCGTTGCGACAAATTTGGAATGCCCTGCCGTTCAAATGGTATTTCGGCATTCTTCTGGTCGCGTGGGGGGCTCTCTTTCATTTCCTCGGGAATTCCGTGTTTGGCTATGTCGACACGCCCTCGCTGTACACATGGATGTGGGCCATCTGGCATGGCAACGAAGACGATGAAGTTGGCATGCTGGTTCCGATTCTGGTTTTGGTCCTCCTGTGGACGAAGCGGGCGGACTGGATCGGTGCGGCCAAGCAACCCTGGGGACTCGCTCTGCTCCTCGTGGCATTGGGAGCCCTGCTGCATTTCGCGGGATACACGGTCCAGCAAACTCGCGTCTCCGGCTTCGGGTTTTTGGTCGGTCTCGCGGGTATCATCGGGCTTGTCTGGGGCAGAGCGTTCTTGTCCGCAGTGTTCTTTCCGTTCTTCCTCCTCTTGTTCGCCCTGCCATTTTCCAGCCTGCTGGACGGATTGACCTTTCCGTTGCGGATGTTTGTTACCGGAGGAGCGGTCAGCGTCTGCAATGGAGTGCTCGACATGGGTGTGCTCCGTGAAGGTACCCAGCTTTTCAACGCGCAGAAGCAGTACCGTTTTGAGGTGGCCGCGGCCTGCAGCGGCATTCACAGCTTGACGGCCATGCTCCTTCTGACTGTCACCTTTGCATTCCTTAATTTTCGCTCCAATTGGCGACGGGCGCTCCTGATTGCGTCGGCGATCCCACTCGCCGTACTGGGGAACATCCTCCGCCTCATCACGGTCATCGTGGTCAGTGACACACTGGGGGAGGCGGCGGGGGTGAAGATTGAAAACCGGTTCGGCTTCGTGACCTTCCTATTTGGACTTTTAAGCGTATTTACCCTCGGTTACCTGCTTCGCGAACCGCGTCCCACCCCATCCGCCGCCAAACAAACCAGCAAGACGAATCCGCCACCGGCGGAGCCGCAAACCGTATGAACCGGCGCCTTCCTGTGCTTTCGGCAATCGCTCTGATGATCATCGCCGTCACCGCATGGCAGCTTTGGAGCATGAAGCATCGGCACCGGCTCGGGGCACCGGGACTCCGGCTCTCATCGGAACCCATCTTTGGCGAGGACGGCCGGATGGCCCGGACGAACTCGGTTTACCTCCCTTGGCTGGCCGGGGCGTGGACCGGCTCAAACATGCCGATCACAAATTTGGAACTGGGTTATCTCCCGCCCGACACCACGTATGCACGCAAGGGTTATCGGATGGGGGACGGGGATGGCCGTTGGACCCTGCAGGCGAGCGTCGTGATGATGGGAACGGACCGGACGAGCATTCACCGCCCGGAATACTGCCTGACGGGACAGGGTTGGGCCATCGAGCGCCGGCAGAACGCCACCGTGAAGGTCCCCGGTCTCGTGTCGGGCTCGCTCCCGGTCCGACGCTTCGACGCGGTGCAAAGCGCGTCGATCAACGGAAAACCCTCCTCGATCAAAGGGGTGTATGTCTTCTGGTTTGTGGCCGACGGGTTGGTCACGGCGGACTACCGGCAGCGATTGCTCTGGATGGCTCGCGATTTATTAACGATGGGTGAACTCCAGCGCTGGGCCTATGTGTCCTGTTTTACCACCTGCCTCCCTGGGCGGGAGGAAGAGGCCTTCGCGAAAATCTCGGACTGGATCGCCGCCGCCGCACCCGAGTTTCACACGATCCGCTCGACTCGGGCGTCCGGGCCGATTCCGGGATCCTCGGTGTCCCGCTAAATACGGGTTGAGAGCAACGGGCTAATTGTTTTCGGGTAACCCCTCCCGGTGACCCAGGTTATGCACGGGTTGAAAAATTGATTTCACATCACGCAGCAAATCCAGATCGATGGGCTCCGTCGCCCAGCGGGCCCAGTTGCAAATATTTTCCGGATTCGCACTCCCGGCGATCGTGGTGGCGATGTCGGGATGGGCGAGGCTGAACTGCAAAGCAAGCTTGGCGATGTTCATTCCGCGCCGGCGACATTCTTCGGCGGCCTGGCGTGCCGCCGCCTTGACCGATTCGGGTTCCTTCAGCCATTTCGGCAGCTCCGCATTCGTCAACAACCGGGCGCTGAACGGCCCTGCATTCATCGCACCAATTCCCCGGGCTTTGAGATAAGGAATCGTTTCGTCCGCGAACCGCGTGTTCTGCAGCGTGTATTGATTATAACTCAGAACACAGTCCACGGGTGTCTGATCGGCAATGAATCGGAAAATCTTCTGGGGATAACCGCTGAAACCAATGAAACGAACCTTGCCTTCCTGCTGGATTCGCCGAAGTGCCGGGAGTGTTTCGTCCACAATCTGCTGCATCGGGACGAACTCAATATCGTGACAGAGGATGATGTCCAGGTGATCGGTGCCCAACCGGTGCAGACTCACATCCACGCTTTCCGCGACGCGGCGGGCGGAGAAATCAAAATGCGATAAGTCGTACCGCCCCAGTTTGGTGCACAGCAGGTACTGATCTCGCGGCACGTCTCGCAATGCGATTCCAAGCAGAACTTCGCTGATCCCGCGACCGTAAAAGGGCGACGTATCGATCAAATTCATTCCGTTGTCCAACGCCACGCGGACCGACCGGAGTGCCTCGTCAACCGGCACCGGCCGAAACTCCTGTCCGAGGGAGGAGGCACCGAATGCGAGGACCGGCACCCGCAGACCGGTATTTCCCAAAACCCGAGTTAGCATGAGGACAGGAGACCACACGAAGTGGATTCGAAACAATAGTAACACGCGGCAGGCGGATCCCAGCAATGGCTCATTGACCGTCTGGCTTGGCTCTCCGAAGCTGCTTCCGCCTTGCAGCGAACCTTCGCCATCGCCCTTGTCTGGGCCGGCCTCATCGGCCGGTCCGGGAGTGTGCTTGCCGAGCCGATGGATGCCGCTCGACGCGTGGATGCAGGACCGCTCTGGCAAGAGTTTCCCCATGTGTGGGATTCGGGTTGGGGTCGGGAAATTCTCGGACCGTTGTGGGGTCAGGAACAGAGTGAGAATCAAACGCTCTGGCGGCTTTCCCCATTGCTGTCCCACGTCGAGGACGCCGCGACCGAGCGATCCGAGTACGAATTTCTCTATCCGCTGTTCACCTTCGATCGATTCGGAACCGAGTATCGCGCACAGTTAATGCAGGTTTTCAACGTTGCTGGCGGCGGAACCGTCCATGGCGAAACCAAACGGCGCGAGACGATTTTTCCAATTTATTTCCGGCAAAAATCAGACAACCCAACCAACGATTACGTTGCGCTCGTGCCGTTCTACGGACATATGCGGAATCATCTCTTTCGGGATGAAGTCCGCTTCGCCCTGATACCGCTCTGGGTCCAAACGCGAAAGCGAGACATCGTCACTGACAATTATCTCTTGCCGCTCTTTCATGTTCGCCGCGGCGATCACCTCACCGGATGGCAGTTTTGGCCGGTGTTTGGCCAAGAGCACAAGGAGGTCACGTCGAGAACCAATTCCATCGACGAAATGGAAATCGTCGGGGGGCACGAAAAATTGTTCGCTGCCTGGCCCTTTTTTGTGAAGAGCCGGCAAGGTATCGGCACCGCAAATCCAGTGACAAACCAGGCCTTTTTTCCAATGGTCACCCTTCAGCGATCCCCGCTGCGGGACAACACCACCGTTCTCTGGCCGCTCTTCACGCGGACCGAAAATCGTGAGCAGCATTTCGTCGAATGGGGTCTACCATTTCCAGTCATCGGCTGGGCCCGGGGTGACGGCAAGCACGCCAACCGGGTCTGGCCCCTGTACGGCAATGCAACCAACGCCACGACCCGACAGAATTTTTTCCTGTATCCGCTCTACACCCACAAACGGGTTCAGTCCGCGCCGCTGGACCGCGAGCGGACGCGGATACTGTTTTTCGGCTACAGCGATCTACGCATACAAAACACCACCACAGGAAAGGCGTTCCGCCGTCGTGATCTCTGGCCGCTGTTCACGTGGCGGCAGGAACTGGATGGCCGCTCCCGACTACAAGTCCTCGCCCCGATTGAACCCCTCCTGCCGAATAACAAGAGTATAGAGCGACTCTACTCCCCCCTGGTGTCGATCTGGCGAAGCGAGGCGAACTCCAAGGACCGTACGGCCAGCCAATCCCTTCTTTGGAACACCTGGCGGCGGGACGTCTCGCCGGAGAAAACACGGACCTCAACCCTCTTTGGTTTGATCCGGACCGAGCGCACTGGCACGAGTCGAAAATGGCGTTTCCTGGGAATGCCCTTTCCGGGGCGAGAATCGTGCGTCCCCGACGCCATATAGCCAATGGCGCGGAGGATTCATCCGGCGACCCTTTCAAAATCCTTCGAGATGAAATTCATGCAACTTGCGGTGCAACGTGCGGCGGCTCATTCCTAATTTCTTCGCCGCCTCCGTCCGGTGTCCCCCCGCTTCCTTGAGCGCATGCATTACCAACTGCCTCTCCGCTTCCTTGATCGAAAGTTTGCCGCTGTGGATCTGCTGGTGGGTTTCCCGGCCAAGATCCTCCGCCGGCGGTCGCCGCAGCGCCGCCGGGAGATCCCGCGGTAACACCTGCGCCCCGCGACACATGACAACCGCGTGCTCCACGGCCGTGTTTAATTCCCGAACGTTGCCCGGCCAGGGATAGTTCAACAATAGATCCATCGCCTCCGTGCTGAATCCACTGACTTTCTTATCATTGTCGCCCGTGTATTGCTTCAAAAACGCCTGAGCCAGCAAGGGGATGTCTCCCACGCGTTCACGCAACGCCGGCAAGTGGATCGGGACGACGGCAAGTCGGTAATAGAGATCCTCACGAAACCGCCCTGCCTTCACCCACTGCTCCAGGTCCTTATTCGTGGCCGACAAAATGCGCACATCGGACGTCAGCGTCTTGCTGGAACCGAGCCGCTCAAACGTCCGCTCTCCCAGGAACCGCAAAAGTTTCACCTGCGTCGCCGCGTCGATCTCGCCGATTTCGTCGAGAAAAAGCGTCCCGCCCTGCGCCTGCTCAACACGGCCCAGACGCCGCTCATGAGCTCCGGTGAACGCGCCTTTCTCGTGCCCAAACAATTCGCTCTCGAGGAGCGACGCCGGCAAGCCGGCACAATGCACCGCCACTAATGGCGCCCGCGCCCGTGGACTCAACTGGTGGATCGCCTTTGCCACCAACTCCTTGCCCGTCCCGCTTTCGCCCGTGATCAAAACCGTGGCGCGAGTCGGTGCCACCTGTTGGATGGTATCGAAAACCTCCCGCATCACCGCGGACTCACCCAGGATGTTTTCAACGCCGAATTTCTTCTCCAGTTGTTGATGGAGTTGGACGTTTTCCACCTCCAACGACTGCAACTTCATCGCTTTGCGAATGCGGTGCTCGAGTTCCTCAATCCGCAATCGCGCCTTCGGAATGTAGTCGTCCGCCCCCAGCTTGATCGCTTCGGCGGCCATTTCCTCTGAGCCGTAAGCGGTCATCAACAAACACACCGGCGGTTTGGGCAACGACTTCGCCCGGCTGATCAATTTCAAACCGTCTTCGCCGGCCATTCGCAGATCCGTAAGTAGTACATCGATAGGATCCTTTTCCAGAAGCGCCATCGCTCCCGCCGCGTCCTCCGCCAGGTACACATCAAACCGATCTTCCAACGCAGCCCGCAACCCTTCGCGCGTGGGCTTTTCATCGTCGACAATCAGGAGCGTGGGCGTGGTTGTCATAGCGCTGGGTGCACGGCCGCGAAATCACCCGCCGGTCAATCAGGGCTTAACCGGTTGATTGCCCGCCTTCGTCCACGCCTTGAAACCGCCCTCGAGGTTCACCAAGTTTGTGAACCCAGCCGGAGCAAGCAGATTGCAGGCCTTCACACTGCGCACACCGGCCGCGCAGTGGACGAGATAGGTCTTGGACTTATCGAGACGTGCGGCCCGCTCTGCGAAATCGGGACTTTTTACGTCGAGTAACACCGCTCCCGGCACGTGCCCGCTGGAAAATTCCGCCGGCGTGCGCACGTCGAGCACAATTTTGTTGGTTTCGGTGCGCAGTTTCTCAAAGCCCGCGACGTCGACATTTTTGAATGGAACACCCGCCGAGCGAGTGGCAGGTGCGTCGGCACGCGACGGTTTCGCGGGCTCGGCCGCGGCGAGGTCGCAGACGCAGATCAAACCCAAGAGGACGAGGCGAGACAGGCGGTACTTTGGCATTCCTGGAACCTGTCGTCTGGATCGATAAAGCGCAACCCGGAGTTATCGGCGTTTAGCGTAGGGTGTCCATTCGCGACAATGCCGCTTGCGGTCCGGGAAGAGACCGGGATTCAATTCCAAAGTGAACAAGCTTCGACTCGGCATCATTGGAATGGGAAACATCGGCCGGCACCATGCCGACTACCTGCTCGACGGCAAGGTGCCTCGCATCACCTTGACCGGAGTTTGCTCGACGTCTCCCGGCAAACTTGACGCCTACAAGGAACGGGGTCTGCAAGTGTTCTCCGATGGATTCCAGATGATTCGCTCGGGTGCATTCGATGCGGTGTTGGTGGCGACGCCGCATTACCAGCACACAACGTTGGGGATTGCGGCCCTGGATGCGCGGGTTCACCTCATGTGCGAGAAGCCCATTTCCGCCCACAAAGCCGATGCCGAACGATTGATCGCTGCGCACCGCCGCAATTCCGCGACCGTTTTCGCGGGAATGTTTCAACTGCGTGTCGAATCCCGGTATCTTCGTCTGCAACGGCTGATCCAGTCCGGTGAACTCGGAACCATCGTCCGGATGAATTGGATTATCACCGACTGGTTCCGCACCGAAGCCTACTACGCCAGCGGGGGGTGGCGGGCGACGTGGAAGGAAGAGGGGGGTGGCGTCCTCCTCAATCAGTGTCTCCATAATTTGGATGTGGTGGCCTGGCTGCTCGGTATGCCAGCGCGAATCCGAGGATTCTGCCAGTTGGGGCGGTATCATTCGATCGAAGTCGAGGACAACGTGACCGCCACCCTGGAATGGGCGAATGGAGCCACCGGTGTATTCGTGACGAGCACAGGAGAAACCCCGGGAACCAACCGCTTCGAGATCGCCGGCACGCGCGGACGGGCCGTCCTCGAAAATAACCGGCTAACCTTCCTTCGCAACGAAGCCGATATGTTCGAGTGGAGTCGCACCGCCACTGTCGGCTTCAGCAAACCCGACACGTGGACCTGCGAATTGCCCATCGAAATCCACCCCGCACCGCACGCTGCGCTGATGAATAACTTCGCCGATGCGATCCTGGACGGCACCCCACTGATCGCCCCGGGTCCGGAGGGAATCCACTCGGTGGAGCTCGCGAACACCATGCTGTACTCCTCCCTCTGTGGTAAATCGATCGATCTTCCGCTCGACGCTGCCGCCTACGAAGCTCGCCTGCACGAACTCATCGCCGCTTCAAAGCATGTAAAGGAGGTCCGTGCCGTATCCTCCGAAGACTTCGCGCGCTCGTTCAATCGGTGAGAACTCGAAATTTTATGGCCTGATCGCTCGTACGAATCGCTTCGCCCCAGTTGCCGGCACCGTCACAGTGGCCGTGGCGCCCGTGAGTGTGACGAGTTGAAACGAGTTCCAAGTCTTCAGGTCTTCGGACGTCTGGACGTCATAGGTTGAACCCGGGCTGCCGACGACTTCGATCCGCAAGTCGCCGTTCGCCTCGATCTGAGTGACACGAACCTGCGCGCTGTCCGTCGGCAGAGGTAAGATGTGAAAAGTGATTGGGGTCGGCAGGCTGGTGATGTCCTCGGTATCGCTGAAGCGGCGGCCGGTGATTTGAAACGTAACTCGATAGACACCCGGAGCGGTGAAGCCAAAATTGTTGTGCTCATGGCTGCCGATGATGAGCGTGGTTTGGTCGGCGTCGTCGATCCCGTCCGCCGAGTTCATTTTTATGTTGAAGTTACCGAAGGAACTCGCCTGCCAGAGGAAGAAGTTTCCGGGGCCGGCAACGGCCTTGAGTCGGATTTTCAAATTGCTGCTGAAGACGCCGCCTGCGATGCCTTCCGCCGAGATGCCGAGGTAAAGCAGTTCCGGGTTTTGGCTCTGGGGCAGGATATAAATCGGATCGCCCTCACTCCCGAAGGGCGTCCCCGCCGGCAGCGTCAACTTCCCGGCTTTCTCCACCACGAGGATGCATTCATTAGTTAGGTAGTTAATATGATGGTCTTCGTCCCGCACAACCAAGCTAAGGTGGTTGGTGTCCTCCGCTGAATAGAACACGCGCAGATCCACATGTTCGGTGGACAACCTCACGACCGGCTCGAGTACGGAGAAGGAATACGTTATGGGGCCGCTGGAGACGGATTTATTGCCCGCGATCAATTCTCCCGAAACTTCGACAACCATCGAGTAATCGCCCGGCTGAGTGAACGCCCAATTCACGTGCGCGTCGCCGGCGGATCGGACAGTAGCTAAATCGCTGACACTGATGCCGTCCCGTGTATTGAAGAGCACGTTGGGGGTACCGAAGCCATCGATACGATACGAGAACAGGTGGCCGGGACCGGTGACACTTTTGAGCGTCACCATCACCTCATTGCGCGTGAACACGCCGTCGGGTAGGCCTTCGCCGCCGTAGCCGAGATACAACAGATCCTCCTTTTGCGCCTGCGGCAGAATCCAAACCGGGTCACCCGCCTTGCCCAGGAAGGCAAATTGTGCGTCTGCGGGAATAAACGTTTTGGCCTCTCCTTTTACTTGAAGAACGGTGTCATCTGGATCGTAACTTTCTTCAAATGTGTCCGATGCCACATGAACATCCCACGCATCGGCGTCGGCATTATAGTCGAGCGCGAGGTCTGTGTGCCCCACAGACAAAATCTTCGGTCCTGACCCAACCGAAAAATGGAATGTTACCGGCCCGCTGGAACTCGCCACGTTGCCTTCGATCAATGTTCCCGAGGCTTCCAACACCACGGTGTAATCGCCCGGTTGACTAAATGCCCAATTGAGGTGCGCCTCCGCTTGCACGGTCGCTGCGTCCGCGGCGGTAATGCCGTCGCGGGTGTTGAAAAGAATCTGAGGTGTGCCGAAGCCATCGACGCGAAAGGAAAAAAAGTCGCCCGGACCCGTGACACTCTTTAGAGCAACTTTCACTTGGTTATTGGTAAAGACACCTTCTGGGATGCCTTCATCGCCGTAGCCAAAATAGAGCAGTGCTTCATTCTGGGCTTGCGGCAGAATCCATACCGGTGAGCCGACTGTGCCGAGAAAGGCGAAGTTCACGCTGGCGGGCACGGTGGTTTGCGCGGCGGGCTTGACCTTCAGGATGACATCGTTCGAGACGAACTCCGCGCCAGTGAGGTCGGAGCCCACGTGGACGTTCCAGGTCTTTGTGACGCCATCGAAATCGAGGGCGATGTCCGTGTGACCACGGCCCAGGAAGCGGACTTCGGCCTGGGTTAGAGTCGAGCCGAGCAAAAGCCCGGCGATGATTGCGAAGGAGAGTCTTGATTTCATGGAAATGGACGGGATCGGAGATTCGAACAGAGGGTGAAAATTCTATTCGGGCGGTTTGGAAAAGTTGTCGTCTGCATCGATGCGTTTTTTCATTACGGCAGCGTTGATGGCCTCGACATGGCCATCGGCGCAAAGGGTGTTGGCTGGCCCAAATGAATGATCGGAGCGGCCCGATCCGGTGACATGGCGGTCGGGGCAGATATCCAATATCACTGCGGCCCAGCCCTTGAACCAATTGCGCGAGTGCGTGTGGTCGGCGGAAATTGTCGGGCCGTTGGTGTCGGAAGTCTCGAAGGCGAGGAACGTTGCGGTCGGAGCCTTCAGGCGGTCCAGGTTTCGGTAGGACTCCTGCACGCTCCCGAATGGATCCACTTTGTCCACCGACGTGTATTCGTTCAGGATGTAGCTGGTGCCGTTGTTGGTGAGGCGGGAGGTTGCCTGCGGATCGGCGGGACAAATGCGAATCTTGTCCACACTGCCGATGTACGATTTCAGCGTGTAGATCCAGATGTGGTTCGTTGCGTCCGATCCGGCGCCATAGCTGTGGGTGGTCTCCGGCATCCAGCCTCGGTTGTCGTCCGCATACATGATGAATGCCAGCCCGAGCTGATGCTGATTGGAAGCGCAGCCGATGCGGCGAGCCTTACTCTTGGCCGCCGCAAGCGCGGGCAGGATCAGCCCGGCGAGAATGGCGATGATTGCGATAACGACCAGCAATTCGATGAGCGTGAAGGCCCGCGAACCGCCGGCGTCGCGGTGCAACCGCGACAACGGAAACGATGACATAATCAGCCTATGAAGGATGGAAACCGAAACGGACCTGGGAATTTCAGCCGAGAGTCCGAGAGACCCCAGGCGAGGATGGGAAGGCGCGGGCGAGAAGTGCCCGCGATGGACGCTCAGGCGTGCCGAGTGGGAGGACCCCGACTTTGGAAGTCTTGGCGGTAGGCCGTGGAAAGAACAGGCGAACTCGGAGCGGGAAGGTCTAGGATCCTGGCTACGGGAACCGCGGTGGGTGCCGACGGATTGAGCGGCTGATCAAAGCCCCCCGAGGCGAACAGGCAGACAGCGCAGGAACCCGCGTGATCGCCGCCGTCGTCATCATGACCGTGGAACCATTGGTGCCACGTGCCGTTGGCGGCCAGGGCGCCACAGAGCAAGATCACCGCACACAACAACCCGGCCACCGCGGCAAGAGCGGGACGCAAACGGGGTGTTGCGGATGGGTGAATCAAATCAGGCTCACGGTAGCCGACCCGGGAGAATTCCGCAAGGTCACTCCCGCCAGCCGTGCTGGTCGCGCACGGCGATCATGGAAGCGAGGATATTATTCCACGTTTCCGGTTTCGTCATGACCTCGTTGGAAAACATGCAGCCATCCCAGCAGATGTGGCGGATCTTGCGAGTGACCTTGCCACTCTCATCCCGCAGCCAGTGGGCGGCGTGCTTCGGGATGGTGAGCTTTCCGTTAGGGTCATTCACCACGCAATGACGCCCGGTTTTGTCGTGGGACCCGGATCCTTTTACCGTCGCATCATTCTGAGCGATGTGGAAATCAATCGTCCACGGCCGAAGCGCAGCAGTCAGTTTGCCGAGCGCGGCGTCGAGCACCTTGGGCTCCCATTTGAACTTCGGGGGAACGATGCGGTCTTCCGGCGAGCCATTGGTTCCCAGGACGTAAAGCAACGTATGCGCCATGTCCGCCTGAAACCCCAGCGTCGTCGGGCGGCCAACCTCTTCGAGAGTATCGATCATTGCGCGCCAGGTATGCATGCCAGCCCAGCAGATTTCGCCCTCAGCGGCCAGGCGTTCCCCGTGATCGTCGGCGACATCGCAGGCTTCGCGGAAAGTCTGCGCAATGAGCCGGGTACCCGCCACCGGATCCTTAGCCCACTCGCTCGGGGACGACGCGGAATCAATTCGCACCACACCGGTGGGCCGGGCGCCGAGTTCGCGAAGTTGCTTGCCAATCCGGCAAGCCTTGCCAACGGCGGCGACGAAATTCTTCCGCTTGGTCTCATCCCCCATCGCCGCTCCGTCGAACCACACCGGCGCGACGACCGAGCCAACTTTAAACCCGTAACCGGCAATCTTCTCGACCAAACGCGCGACGCCATCCTTGTCGATGTCGATGTTGACATGCGGATCGTAGAGGAAGAGGTCGACGCCGTCGAAGCGCACCCCGTTCACCTCCGCCTTCGCGGTCAACTCCAGCATGGTGTCGAGGTCAATCGCGGGTTCTCCACCCGGACTGCCCTTCCCGACGAGGCCGGGCCACATGGCATTGTGTAGTTTGGGGAAATTGTTCTGGGGAGCGGCGGGCTTGCTCATGACGTGATCGAGTTGATTGCGGGTTGCGAATGATCCGGCGATGAAGTTTGGGAACACTCCGACTTCAACGGCCGGGAAATTGTCCCGTTATTCCTGCGGGAAGATGGCGTCGACGGCAAGCCGTTATTGAAGGCCACTGAGCTGCGGCTGGGAGCGCTGGCGTCCTGCCGGCGCTCCCAGCCGAGCTTGATGCAGCCCTGGGACCATGCCGCCTCCTGCGCAAAGGCATTGAAAATTCCCATCCAACGCCTAGTTTTTTGCGCACCACGCAACCAAATGGTTGTTGTGGTGTTGAAACGCCCGGAAAGATCTCCGATAACTGACCCGTGTTAAATTCCGCCATGAAGACTACCCGACATTCTCTTCGCACCGCCCGCCGGGCCGCCTTCACCCTGATCGAAATCATGATCGTGATCATGATCATTGGTCTGCTGGCGGGCGTCGCCATCCCGGCGATCTCCGGAAACATCGCCAAAGCCCGGAAGCACACCATTGTCACCAACCTGCGGGCCATCGACATGATCAAGAATCAGTGGTCACTCGAGAACAAGAAAGGGGACGGTGAAACCCCCAGCGAGTCAGACCTCGGTCCCCTCTTCAACAACGGCAGGTTTCCGACCCCGGTTACAGGCGAAAAATACAATATCAATGCCATCGGTACCAAACCGACCGCCACGGTGCCCTCAAAGTTGGCAGACGTGCCGGCCGGTGGCGAAGTGATCATTCCGGATTGAGTTCGCCGGCGGCAAAATCCAAAGCCAAATCCCGGCGCCCAGCGGAACGCGGAGATCGCTCAGGACTTCACCGGCTTACAACTCCCGATTCGGAGGTGGCAGCCCAGGAACCACTCAAGATCTACACCAAGGACTGAGCTTCCGAGGTCTGGACCACCGCCGTTCCCGCCAGTTTATCGTGCCATGTCTGGCAGTCTGGATCCCACGCCGCCCACATGTAGCCCAGAAAGCAGGTGGCCACGCTCAGGATTGCCGCCAGAGATCGAACCAGGGCCGTCGGCACATCTATCGGACGCCCATCAAGACGCACGACGCGCAATCCAAAGACGATCCCTCCGAGGGTCGTGCCTCGCCAGACCCACATCGCGGCAAAATAGGCGATCCAGAAAAGGAATCCGAAGGGCAGCAACCAACCGGTTAGTGCTCCCAAGAGGGTGACATCGATGCAGCAGGCTCCGAGGCGCCTCAGAAAACCCGCCGTCACGGCTCGGGATGGAGCCGTAGGCGGGGATGTCAAAGGGTCCGGTGCCGGAATCCCGGGCGGGGGCGCGGCAGCCACCGCCAGCGTCGTTGACGGAGTAGCCGATCGACCGACGGAAGAACCGACCACGGGAGGGGACGCAAGGGGGGTTGGCTGTTCGTTGCAGAAAGCAGTCCAAAGGGCAAGCACCGCCGCGCCAAGGCCCCAGAGGGTGAACAACGCCCAAGCCAGAAATCCGAAGAAGGGAATCAAATATACCAACGTCAGAAGCAACATCCCGACGACGACCGCCCCGAGCCCCATGAGCAATGAACCGTGTGCCGGTTGCGTGAGAAGACCCCCGATGTGGCGACAGACCGCGGTCTTGCCGAAGAGAATGGCAAATGGCAACGCCAGCAGCAGCACCAGGGGGACCACAACCGTTGGAGCGGTGATCACGATGAGGAGCAACAAGAAAGGCAAAGCTGCCAGACCCATCAGGAAAGCGGATGCAGGACGCAATCGGAGAACCAGTGCCCCGGCTTGGACGGCCCGGTGGAACAGCAGTGCGAGGAGCAAATGCACCGCGACGAGTAGGATCCAGATCGCCCAAACCCATCTCACTCGGAGCGAAAGCGGCCGCGCCTTAAACACCAACTCTTTTAGGCTGGTCCTCAACCCTGCACCCAGGCGGGTCGCGCCACCGAGATCAAATGGCACCGGGACCGTGACCCGATCACCCCTTATTTCGGCGCCATCGGCCACATGGAGCCCACCTCCGATTGCCACCACATTCCCTCCGACCACGGCTTTCGGCCCCAGTTCGACGGAGCTCAAAGGTGCGACGAGATTGCCCTCAACCTCTCCGTTCAGCACCACATGCCCTCCGATGACAACGAGGTTGCCCGTTACTGTGCCGTCCACCGTTGCGTCGTTCAGAACAACCACCGCGTTCCGGAAGGATTCACCTTCTCGGACGGTGAGTGGCTGAAAGAGTGGCACAAGGTCTTGGTGTCGGCGCCCCGAGAAATGGTGGGACTTCGACGCTTTCCCCCCCTTCGAGGCAGGCTCCGTGGGGGTCGCCTCCTGCGTCGGTGCCGGGGCCTTTTCCCCCGGCACCGCCTCGTTCGTCGATTGCCGCGCGGCCCCCGTCGAAGACCGTATCGCTTTCGAGAAGTCTGTCTCGGCGAGTTCTCCCTTCGCTTCGCGGATGGATTCGCTCACTTTCTTCAATGCTGCGGATACCTCCGCAGCGATGGCCTTTCCATCCCCACCCAACCCGCTGGCATGTCGGACCCATCGTCCGAGCATTTCGGCTGGCACCGCATTCGTCACCTCGTCCAATAGCGAATGGAGATCCTCACGAACACCCTGCGTGTCGATATTCGTCATTTGGGATGCCGCATCCCCCGCGAAACTTTCCGCTTCCCGCATGATCTCGCGTAGCCCTGCGGTAATGTCGGCAAGGGGTGAGTCAACGGCGGTCGCATCCTGTTTCGGCAGTAGCTGCATCAGGGTGGACATCCGGTCGAGGGCTGTGCGGATCTGCGTCGGTACCCCGTTGCGGATGCTGCTGCCGCTCGCATTCGTCTCGATGGCGGCCGTCAGCGGCCTCACCCCCGAGACGAGGAGCAGAATGAGCGCGAGAGTTCCGCGCCCAAATTGGAGTCGAAGGGGCCGTCCAAGCGGCAACGGTGAGAGGATGGGAACGGAGAGCGTCATAAAATTGGTTCAGGCATTCGCACGGGCGAGTCTCCAACAGGCGGTGCCGAGTCCGAGGCAACTGATCCACGCGGCGCCGAGGATGCATGCCACCGTTCCAAGCCAGATCGTGGGCATGTTCCGGGCGGCGAGAATCAGGGCCCGAGCCACAGTCCACGCCGTGCTGGCAAAAATTGAACTCCAGGCGCGCATCGCCGAGAACATGGGCATGGACGTCACGGCCTCGTAGCCAACTCCGACACCCCAGAACCAAGCCGTGATCAGAGCCGAAGCCGCCAGGAACGACAGCGCCTGCCAGTGGACGGGCCAACAAAGCCACGGCCGATGGTACCATGGCCTTGCCGCGTGCAACTCGACCGCAGCGAGTACGGACGCAAAGAAATCGGGCGGTGCGCGATGAATCGGCATCCGATGCAGGAGTTGATCAATGTCTCGACCGTCTCGCTCCGGCCGATAGGGCTTGGTGTCCTTCATGGGAAATCCCGTGTTCATGATTACCTTCCGCGTGTCGTGGGCGATCTCTGAATCAAAAACCCAGCTCCGCCCGGATTGGTTGCAATTTTTTCCGTAAAGTTATTCGTGCCCGATGGATGTCCGTCTTGACCTTCCCCAGCGACACTCCGAGTTGTCGGGCGATGTCCACGTAGTCCATGTCTTCGAAGTGATAAAGCACCAGGGCGGTTCGCTGATCGTCGGGTAGCGCGGCCAGTGCATCTTCGACGAGCTGCCGCTGCCCGCCAGAATAGAGGGTCTGATCAAAAACGTCGGGTGCGGCAAAAGGGAGTTCTCGCTCTTCCGATTCCGACCCGTCATTCGAAGTAAACTCGGAAAAAAACCGCCACCGTGAGCGATAACGCTGCAAGTGGTTGATGCAGAGATTTCGAGTGACAGTCTTCAGCCAAGCCGCGGCGGTAGCGCTTCCAACAATCTCACCCCAATGCAGCCATGCTCTCAGGAATGCCTGCTGTGAGGCATCCCGCGCGTCCGCGTCATTTCCGAGCAGGCGATACGCCAATCCGTACACCAAGTCCTGATGGGTGCGTACAAAATCTTCATATTGGGCGGTGTCGGTCATCCTCGCCCGGTCGGCTGGGCGCAGCGTACCACCCGGACCCCGATTGCGGCACGATTGTTTCGTCTTTTCTGTGAGAAGTCTCGACTGGATTGGTCAATGCATCGTCCCTCCTGTACTCTTTCGCCGTCACGTCACGACGCAAGCCGAACTGCAACTATGAGCCGCTTTGGCAATCTCGAGTTTGAACCGACGCCCGAGCGATCGATTTCGCTTCGGCAGCACTTGCACCCTCTCGCGGATGAGACTCGGTGCCTAGCCGAGGCCCGAGCGGCTTTTGGAACGGCCGAGTTTGAATCCGCTCTCCGTTGGTTCGGGCGAGTACTCGAATTTAATCCGATCAGCCTGGAAGCCTGGTCGGGACAGGTTCGAGCGCTCGTCGAGTTGGGGCAGTATCGCGAGGCGAAGGTGTGGGCGGACAAGGCGCTGGAGAAATTCCCGCAGGCACCCGACCTCCTCGCCGCGAAGGCGGTATCGCTCGGGCGCCTGGGAGAGACGGATACCGCCCTCGCGTTCTCCGATGCCGCGCTGGAACGTCCGGGAGATTCTTCGTATGTGTGGCTCGCGCGCGGCGATGTCCTCCTCGCACGTCGTGAGCGGCAGGTCGAATCGTGCTTTGATCGGGCGGTGCAATTGGCACCGGGTGATTGGATGGTTCGTTGGCTTGTCGCGCGGGTGCGCGCTTACTGGAAGCAGTTTGCAGCCGCTCTCAAGCAGGTCCAGGAAGCCGCCGCGCTGGCTCCCGACCGCTTTGTGGTGTGGGTCCTGGCAGGGCAATGTCAGGCGGCACTCGGATTGGCAGCGCTTGCCGCCGGATCGTTTCACCAAGCGCTGGCATTGCACCCAGGCTGCCAACCCGCCGAGGAAGGTTTGGCAGCATTGCAAAGCGCCGGGTTGCTCGACCGGCTGAGAGCGGGTTTCCGGGGGTGGTTCGGTCGATGAAGCGTCATGAGCCCAACGGAAACCGATCCAACGGTCTGGTTACACCACGGCCGTTCCTTCCTTGCGGCCGTAATGCTGGCGGCGCTCTGGACGGGGGAGTCCGTGACCCCAATCTTTCCGGGGCGCCAGCGCCGGCTCTCCCATATCGCGACGAATCTCGCACTCGCCGCCATCAACGCAGTAATCGCTTCTGGATTCGCATTCGCCATTCTCGCCGTGACCGAATGGGCGCGCACGCGGCCGTTTGGGCTGCTGAACCTGACCCCGCTGCCCGTCGGACTGCATTGGCTCGGCGCAATCCTCCTGCTCGACTGCTGGCAATATGGATGGCACCGGCTCAATCATCGGGTGCCGCTCTTGTGGCGTTTTCATGCGGTCCATCATTCGGATGCGGAAATGGACGCCAGCTCCGGCGTGCGCTTTCACACGGGGGAAATGGTTTTGTCATTTCTCGCGCGACTCGCAGTATTACCCCTAATCGGACTCACCCTCACACAACTCCTCGTTTATGAATTCGTCTCGCTGCCGGTGATTCTTTTTCATCACAGCAACCTGCGGATTTCGAGCCGGGTCGATCGTTGGCTGCGGTGGGTAATCGTGACACCGTGGATGCACTCTGTGCACCATTCCCGCTGGCAGCCGGAGACGGACTCCAACTACACGAGTTTTCTGTCCGTTTGGGACCGCCTGTTTGGTTCTTTCCGATTGCGCGACAAACCGGCCGAAATCTCGTTGGGCCTGGACAATTACAAGGAGAGCGAGTGGCGACAATTGCCGGGCATGCTCGCCGCTCCGTTTACAAAATCGCCCTCGCACGACTTCGCCACCCAAAAACCCCTTCAATAGGCATTATCCCGCTTAAAAAAGGTATGGAGCATAATCTGCAGATCGAGCCAGAATGACCAGTTCTCCAAATACCACAGATCGAATCGCACCCGCTCGACAAGACTCGTGTCTCCACGGAGTCCGTTGACCTGAGCCCAACCCGTGATGCCGGGTTTGCAGCTGTGCCGGGCGTTGTAGTGGGGGATTTCGTGGCTGAGCTTCTCAGAGTGGAAGGTCCGTTCGGGCCGCGGTCCGACTAGGCTCATGTCGCCCATGAGCACGTTCCAGAATTGCGGCGTCTCATCAATGTTCCACCGCCGGACGAACGCCCCCACGCGCAGCAGGCGCGGATCCTGACGACGCGTGGACTGGCTCAGGTGATCGTCCTTGTCCGCGCCCACCTTCATGCTGCGGAGCTTCCACATGGTGAACCGCCGGCCGCCGCGCCCGACCCGTTCCTGCCGGAAAAAGACCGGTCCCGGATTCTCCGTAAGCACGGCGAGGCCGAAATAAGTCAGCAGGGGAATGGAGCCAAGCAGACCGACGAGCGCGCCGACGATGTCCACGGTGCGTTTGAGCACGCGGTTGCCCAGGCGGTCGAGCGGCAGCTCGGACACCCCCATGATCGGCACATCACTGATGGTCTCCAACTGAAGCCCGGAGACCAGGATCTGGAAATAGGAAGGGATGACTTTGAACTGAATCATCTCCCGCTCGCAGAAATTCGACAACTCAACCACCTCCTCCATGTCCGCGTCGAGGTCAGCGAGGACGATCACGTCCACTCGGTGAATTCGAATGAGCGTCGACAGCTGATCGTAGGCACCGAGCCGGTGAATATGATGTGGAGGCTCGTCCTGATAAAGCCCGCTTGGAGAGGGAACGCACCCGGTCACCCGATACGGCTGAGTGCTGTCCCCAAGCAGGGCCTGCGCCATCCGCTGCGTCTCCGAATTCCAACCGGCAAATAGGATTTGCTGCCGCAGTCCCTCCGCCAGGGCGCCCGCACGCGTAAATCGGTGAAAGATCGAGCGCCAGATAGCGATTACCACCAGTACACTTACGAATGAACAGAGGACGTAACCCCGGGAAATCGACGGCTCAAACTTGAGCGCCCCACTCAGCCCAAGGTAAGCCACGAGCCAGAAGGAGGTCCCTTTCAAAACGACAAATGCCACCCGTCGGATGCTCAGCAGATTGTGGGTCACGTACAACCGGAGGTACATAAACGTCGCAATCAGAAAGACGACTCCAATGGCGATCAAACGGTAGTAATCCCTCAAATAAACGAGCGACGGATCTGTGTCGACCCCGATCCACCGCGTGGGCATCCATCCGGAGTGGAAGCGAAGCCAGAATCCGATCAACAACCCCGCCAGCGCCATCAAAGAGTCTCCCAGCAGGGCCGCCAAATTGAAGGCATCCACCCGAAAATGCCGGCGCCCAGCCCGTGTTCCGGCTTCAGCCGGCGGGCCCGCATCTGCCAATGGGGGGAAGTCTCCTCCGGCCTCGGACATCGTGGATGCAGCATAGCACAACCCCCCTTCGGAATCCAGACCCGACGGAAGTTCGCCGAGCGCGGCCAATACCAGAATTGACGAGTGAGGTATTGCCAGCAGACGGGGGAAGGCCCACAAGGGGTGCGGATATTCCGCTGCGTTTTCTTGTTTTCTTGGAAGGCGTCGCCGACTAGCTTTTCCGGAGAGGTGGCCGTTGGTGTAATGGTAGCACAGGGGTCTTTGGAGCCCTTAGACATGGTTCGAGTCCATGACGGCCAGCCAACCCTCGCATGGGGTCGGTCAATAGTATTGTCTTGTCGGCACCCGCCAGGCATCGTCAGACCATGGCTCGCAAATTGCGCGTTCAATTCCCCGGTGCCCTGTATCATGTCATGAGCCGCGGCAACCGGAAGGGGAAGATTTTCTTCGACGACGAAGATCGCGAACGGTTTGTTACCACGCTGGGAGATGCCTGCGCCAAGACGAACTGGAAGATCCACGCTTGGTGCCTTCTCGGAAATCATTTCCACCTGATCGTCGAAACGCCGGAACCCAATTTGGTCGCGGGGATGAAATGGCTTCTGGGTACCTACACACTCCGGTTCAATCGCCGCCATCAACTCTCCGGTCATCTTTTCAGCGGCCGGTACAAATCGCTCCTGATCGGCGGCCGCGGTGGATATCTTCGAACCGTCTGCGAATACGTGCACCTCAATCCGGTCCGAGCTCGACTGCTCTCCGCGTCGCAGCCTCTGAAATCGTTTCGGTGGAGCAGTTTTCCGGATTACTTGAAGGCTCCGGCCGAGCGTCCTGCCTGGTTGCAGACGGAGCGGTTTTCGGGTGAATGCGGAATTCCCAAAGATAGTCCCGCAGGCCGCCGGGAGTTTGAACGTATCATGGAGGCGCGCCGACTCGCCGCGACCGACGACGAATACGCTCCCATTCGACGTGGCTGGTGTCTGGGAGACGAGGAGTTTCGGAAGGAACTGCTGGAACGCGTGACGTCCCAGGTCGGGTTGAACCATTTCGGAGATGAACTACGGGAATCCGCAACGGATCGGGCGGAGCGGATGATTGCCCAAGAGCTCCTCGCCGCCGGGTGGACCGAAGCCGACCTTCGGACGCGTCGAAAAGGTGATCCAGAAAAAGTGCGAATCGCCCTACGCCTGCGGGGGGAATCGACGGTGACCCTGGCCTGGATTGCGACGCGATTGGCCATGGGCACCCGGACCCACGTGGCGCACCTTCTCTACTGGAAGGGTCGTGATCGACCGAATGAGGCCAAAAAGCACATTACTATTGACCGACCCCAGTAGCGAGGCGGAGCCCGACTTCGAGCTTGTACGCGTTTCGCTCGTATTTCAGGATTTGCCCCCTTTGACATGAGCGTATCCGCCAAATCTGTTTTTCCGTGGCCAGGAGTAATCCGTCGGTACGCCAAGTTCCTACCGGTCTCGGATGAGGCGTCCGTGGTCACTTTGTTGGAGGGGAACACACCGCTCATTCCGGTTCCCAACTTCGTGGCAGCGATCGGTGGTCACTTCCATTTGTACTTGAAGTATGAGGGGTTGAATCCGACGTGCTCCTTCAAGGACCGTGGGATGTGCATGGCGATCACCAAGGCGAAGGAGCGTGGCGCCAAGATCGTCGTCTGCGCCAGCACCGGAAACACCAGTGCGAGCGCCGCGGCCTATGCCGCCCGCGCAGGAATGCGATGCGTGGTATTGCTACCGAGAGGCAAGATTGCCTTGGGCAAGTTGGCCCAAGCCCTCATGTACGGGGCCAAGACGCTCGCGGTGGAAGGTAATTTCGACGAAGCACTCCGAATCGTCCGCGAACTCGGAACCACCGGCCTCGTCGAAGTGGTCAACAGCATCAACCCCTTCCGCATCGAAGGTCAGAAGACGGCGGCGTTCGAGATCTGCGACGCTTTGGGGGATGGCCCAGACTTTCATTTTCTGCCAGTCGGCAATGCGGGCAACATCACGGCCTACTGGAAGGGATTTCGAGAATACGCCGATGCCGGCCACTCCGACACGCTTCCTCGAATGATGGGTTGGCAGGCGGCCGGCGCGGCACCGCTCGTGCTAGGTCATCCCGTTGAACATCCCGAAACGGTCGCGACCGCGATCCGCATCGGGAATCCAGCAGGCTGGCTCGGTGCGGTGGAAGCAGCGCGCGATTCCAATGGCAGCATCCGCAGTGTTACCGACGACGAAATTCTCGCCGCCTACCTTTTGCTCGCCCGCACGGAGGGCGTGATGGTGGAACCGGCCTGTGCCGCGCCCCTGGCGGGCCTCGTGAAGTGCGTCCAGGCTGGAGAGATTCCCGAGGGCAGCCTTGTGACGGCGACCATGACCGGACACGGTTTGAAGGATCCGGACATTGCCATCAAGGTCGCCGGAGCGGAGCCCGCCGTGGTGCCCGCAACCGTCGAAGCGGTCCGCCAAGCCATTGGGTTATACTAACGGAGCGTCAAGGCATCCAACTCCATCGTGGAGACTCTCCGAGAATGGACGCCGGCAGGCGCCCGACTCTTTGACCGGGGACGCGCTGGTCCACGGATTCCGCCACCGGATCCTCGCGTCCCACACGGCCATCCATGAACACCAACTGCGCGCGAGAACGATGGCGGAAATGGACGGTCGGCTCGCGCGAACTGATATAGTAAAATTCCTCCAAGAGCGGATGCTCCGGTGACGCCGGCGCCTGGAACGTGTTCACCTGCGCGGCGTCTGCAAAGAGTGCCGTTTGCGACGCCAAAACCACACTGCTGCTAGGCACCGCGGACTGCCCAGGCGGCGCCGAAAGATTAAGGTTATATCCGTAGCTGCAGACAGAGCGCTCTGCCTTGGGCTTGAATTCAGCCGCCCCGTCGCGGAGTCCCGGGCAGCGAAGCACCGCGTCCCCAGCATACGCGAAAATCGCGCCCGATCGCGCCTCAAAGCCCCGCCCGCCCTCGGCTCCATTTCCAAGCCAACCAAACCAATAGTCTACCCCGCCGTTCGTAGCCGTCCCACCATAACGGAAACACCGGCCTGAATGCTCGTCCCAATACATCTGTGTTCCCAATCCCAGTTGCCGCAGATTCGAAATGCAGTGCGCCCCCACTGCCAATCTCTTCCCATGCCCGACCGCCGGCAGCAGCAGCGCAGCCAACACCGCGATCCCTGCAATAACCACAAGCAGTTCGAAAAGGGTAAACGCCGCGGACCCCCGCACATTCCCGGAAACCCTGCCCGAGCTCGGGCGTCGCCATCCTGGTTTCATGGCCGAAATGTCTCCACTCGAAAAAACTCGACGCTCTCCCCCGCCCTTTCAAGGTTTCGCCATTCCACTCCAGCGTCCGCGCCTGCAACGGTTTCGGACACCTCCCAGTTCCGCAGATCTCCCGATCGCAGAAGGCGGAAAGTCCAGCCTTTGCGTCCCTCACATCGCAAGACGGATCCCGCCATACCGGAGGCCCAGTGCAAGATCGGCCGGGGTGATTCGGGATAATGCAATGCAAGATTGTCCAGCACGCCGCGCGCCCGAATAGAACCATCGGCACCCGTATCGGAGTAACTCATTATCCCAAAGGCATCGAGCCGGAAATCGGTAAATCCGGCTGGCGCCCGCACCGTCTTCACGTCGAGCCCCGGCAAACCGTCGACCGCCAATGAGGTGCGAATCTCCTGGTTCAGCCCATCAAAGGCCATCTGGATCCGATAGGTCCGATTCGTCTCCAGCGTCACTCCGATCGTCATCGGCTGCCAAAACCATTGACGGTTCGTGGACAGCGCCACCGGCGATATCGTCGGTCCGAAGCCCGAGTCAGGAAAATAGTCGAACTCCACCACATTCCACGCCTCGTGCCCAGTCCCTCGGCGGAATCCGGTGCCGACGAAATCCGCCACCGAGATCCAGCCTACGGCGAGCTGAAATGTATAAGGCTGATCGGGATTCGGCCCAATGGCGACATCCTCCAGGGTGAGATCGACCGAGAACTCAAAGTCATCGGTTCGAGCCAGGCGGGTGCTCAGGGGAATGATACAAGCGCTGTTCGATCGGCTCGAATCCCAAGTCACCCGCAGCCGTTCACCGACCGCATCCCACCCGAACAGGTCCGCCTCACCCAATCGCTGCCATCCGTGGGCAAAGGGATCGGTTGAAAAATCCTCAAAGATGGCTCCGCCCGAAGGACTGGCGGCAATCAACATCCACGCCAAACACAGGCATGCGTAAAGACCGCAACGTCCGCCACCATCGAGCAAGACCGGATGGATGCTCCGGCGGAATAAATCACGAGCCCCGGCTGGACGTTTCATGGCAAGGAAAGTTTTCCAAAGAATGGACATGAATAAAGACCATGAACCCGGGAGCGCCGGCATCTTGCCGGCGAATCTTCGTCCTCTCTGCTGGCTCGCCGGCAGGATGCCAGCGCTCCCAGGAAGTCGATTCATGGCGAGACTTCCTGCGGACGACCCAGTCGACCCCACCGACGGGTCGCCCCAATAACACCTCCGCACCCCGCAATCAGCAGGCCCCAAACAGAAGGTTCCGGTACGGCGGCGACCCCCACCAACCCATCCACTTCGACATGCCCCGACGTCACCTCCAATCGTATATACGACACGTCTCCCAGACGCACACTCTTGCCCTCCCCATCCAGCGCCCACGCTAGGTCATATCCGGTGCCGCCCGCACTTCCGTCATAGTGGCTCCGAATACCCGCAATATCCTGACCGTTGAAGTCCGCCCCCTTCAATCCGGGGTTGACCGGCTTGTCAAACCTCCCTGCCCCATCGGTCGGAAACAAATTCTCCACGTCGGGGGCGAGCAACGAGTTCAGGATGTAGAATTGAAATCCGTCCGAACTCACCGAAACACGGGTGCGACCGTCACCGCCTCCAAACAACGATCCATCCGTACGTCCGCCGCCGGAATAATCTCCGTTCGTGATGATGAAGCCCGCACCGCCGAAGATCGAGAAGTCGATCCCAAACGGGTGGCCGGGGTCGTCACGCAGGGGTTGATCCAGTCGGACGGTGAGCATTCCGCCGGTGCCGACGGACAACAACTGCGACGACAGATAAGGAGGACTGAACGGATCAATGGGTCCGCCGAAGGGTCCAGGGGTTTCTCGGCTCGGCAAGCCGAGCGCAGCGGCGGGATTGGTGTATCCGGCGCCGGAACTGAACTCGATGGCGAAATCGACTCCGGACTGATACTCGATCACACTCGATGCCGACT
Organism: Akkermansia muciniphila; assembly: GCA_945900455.1. Lineage (GTDB taxonomy): Bacteria > Verrucomicrobiota > Verrucomicrobiia > Limisphaerales > UBA9464 > SIBK01. The sequence goes on along the minus strand of CAMDJH010000001.1, from coordinate 36,391 downwards.
GGCCGAGGGCGGACGAGGCAATGAAGGCTGCGTTGATTGCGGCCAGAGCCAGGAGGGCTTTGCCGCGGATCGTAATTCGAATTGGCATCCGGTCTACAGTTCTGGCCTCGAGGCATGACCCTCCTCGAGGTTGTTTTTTACTGTGAGACCAGTGCGGCGCTGAAAAGCAAAAAGCCTTCAACCCCGCAACTTGGAGAATGAAGGCAATACGGAGGGGATTCCTCCGCGGAACATATTCCACAGGTTCCACCCCGCAAAACGGGCGGGATGGCCCGGCCTCATCCTTCGCTTGACGGCGAAGTGCCCCGATCGTTCGGGACCGACGAGCACCTGCGGCGCGATATCCTGACTACGGGCTTCGAACCTCTCCCCCGCCTTCCCACAAGGCTTTCGCCTCGCAGTGGCCGTCTTAACGACTTGGGGGTTTGTCACCCGATACAGTGGCGCAACCGTCCCCGATTCACACGGGGTTCCCGCATTCCGCTGGTGTTTTAGTGATGTTGTCCCGATCGCTGTCACACGACAGAGAATCGGAACGGTCAAAGAACGCAGGTCTGGATAGGCTGCTTCCTCATCGTTGCCAAGAAGTTTCTAGGGTTCGTCGCGCTGCGACGAACCCTGGAGTTTGGCCATTCGTGGCGACATTCACGGCCCAACGGGCCGTAAGATCCAGCCCAGCTGAGGCCCCTTGGCCGATGCCCTGGGAATCGTCGAACCCAGCGATCGGCGCCCTGAAGGGGAGCGAGAGGCTCGATCCCACACGTGCCGTCAATCGGATTCGATGTTGTGCTAGGATATATGCCCATCGGGCCTACGTTGCAATGGCCTATATATTTTGGGTTCTCGCGCCCATTCAGGGCGCCGGATATACGGGCGGAGCGTACCCAGGGCATCGGCCGGATGGCCTCAGCCCTGGGTCCATTGCAGGACACGAGTGCGCCCTGAAAGGAGCGAGAGAGGTGCCCTGATCCGCGGATAGGAATCTGAAAATGAGAACCACGGATAAACGCCGATAGACGCAGATTCCATGCCCTTGCTATCCGCGTCAATCCGTGTTCATCCGCGGTTCTCCTCTCCTTTATCCGCGGATTTGGGAGGTGAGTGCGCAGTTGAATCGTTCATCTATTCACATAGTAAATGGCGTGGTCTCCAGCGAAGAGAGAGACGCCTCGCGCGCCCCCTTCAGGGTGTCGATCGTTGGGTTCGAAGATTCCCAGGGCATCGGCCACGGTGCCTCAGTCCTGGGCTGAATCTTACGGCCCGTTGGGCCGTGGATGTCGCCACGAATTACCAAACTCCATAGGCAAAGCCATTCAACCCCGGAGGGGGCGACCGAGAATATCACCACACCCCGGCGCGTTGTCCCCTAGCACTTTCGCCCCGGACGGGGCTTACGTCTTGTTCGAACGTCATCCCCACGGCTCGCGCCGTGGGCTACGGTCTGGCGCCGCTCCGCGGCTTTGGAAAATGCCGATTGTCTCTCCATAACCCAGGTGACAAAAAACGGCCAGTTTTCGAACTCTATCCGATTCTTGTCTGACACCCGTGCAAAACCTACCGCGTGGTTCCGATCGGGAAGCGCCCGATCAAGGCATCGACCCGTTTGCAGCAGTAAGGTGGGTGATTCTGGAACTCGCGAAGATTTTGTCATACATGCCGCTGGGGCACATCCCGAAGTTAGCGATGATCCCGATGTCCCATTCAATCACACCTTTGGGAAATTCCCGGTCAAAATGGGACGGATTCAAAGAGCTTCCAAATTTCTAAATGCAGGCTATTCTCACGCCTAAATCACCGGCTCTCGAATCGCTCAACTCACCAACAAAAAGGAAACATCACCATGCCCCCAAAAAAGAATACGAAACCAACGAAAGCTGCTACCGCTGGAAAATCAACCGCCGCCGCCAAATCCGCAAAAACCAAGAAATCAACGCCAGCGAGCAAAGCACCCGCCAGCGGGAAAACGGGAGCAAAGGTGAAGGGTGGAAACAAGCAGCGCATTAAGAACTAGTCAGAGTTAGTCAGGTGGAGAGAGCACTCGATAAAAAGTAAACTCACCCACGATAAGATCTCTCCCAGAAGGAGAGAACGTTAGCCAATAGGCCGGATGATCGAGAATGAGCTTCGCAACTTCTCTGCGCGTTTTCAGATTCCAAAACCGTATAGCTTTATCTTCACCGGAAGACACCAACGTCAACTTGTCCCGTGTAATCGCGAGACCTGTAACCCCGCCTTGATGGCCGACTAGAGTGCACAGCAGCCTCTTGCTGGGATAATCAATCAGATAAATTTTGTGATCCCAACCCCCGACGGCGAGTAGTGACCCATCGGGAGAGAAGGCAACTTCCTCAGAAAAGACAGTCAACAATGGCGTGCTTTTATTCGAGTCGGGATTCCATTCGACGATCTCCGTTGGAGTGCAAATAATTAACGACCGCGAGTTCGGCACAAAACTATACCACCAACACCGCAACTCATTCGTCGCGATGGCTCGCCCGGAAGGGAACTCGTGCACTACCAGATTTTCGTCATGGCCGTGAAGCCCAATCCTGCTTGTGTCGTCCGACAGGTGAATAAACGCCACATCCACCGCATCCCTACCAATTGCACTGTCGGTTTTCGAGCAATCCGGAAGATGATAGATCCCAAGACCCTTCTTTGGCTGCCACAGTACAAGGTCGTCGGACGCACCCAGGAATCCGACGACTCCCCCCGGCAGCACAGCACTCTTTTTCCAGGACTTGGCATCGAACACAGCCGTCGACCCAGGATCGTCGCCGCGAACATTGCTGACGGTCATCGCCGCCCAATTTCCAGATCGCGAGAATTGCGGCCGATGTCCGCCGACATTCCTCAATTCATTCGTTACCAGTATTTCCGTAGGTCGAGCGGCCGTTGACCAACTCGCGAATAAGCCGTCCGCCCCAGCCGATAGGACGTACTGATTCGAAGCATATAAGTGACACGCCGGCACCCATGCCGTGTGTCCCGCGAGCGTGCCGGTCAACCCAGCGTTGTCCCGACAGCGAAATTCGATCAATTGACCATTCGCCGAACAGGCGAGTGAGGCGGCTTCGAATCGGTCGCCCTCCACGGACACGGCCACACCGCGCGGCGCGGCATTGGATCGCACCCATTCCACCGAGGCGTCACGGGTGTCAATCAATTGCACATTGCCCGCCGCATCGGATCGGATCGCCAATTGTCCGCTTTGGGAAAAAGCCGCCGTATCGTTCCAATCATCTCCATATTGCACAATCCGCGGTCGCCCGGATGGCAGATGCCATGTCAAGAAGGTGGCGTCCTGACCGACGGCGCGCAGGATTTTCCCGGTTGGATCGAGATGCAACGCGGGTCCGCCGTAGTCCGGCAAACCGGCGATTCGTTCGCGTTTGGCAACGTCCCAGACTTCGATCGCCGTCGATTGATCATACCGGTAGGAGTGCAACGCATCGCAGACGGCGACTACCTCCGCGCCAGACGCGAACGCGACGGTATCGCAAGGGCCGGTTGGCAAGATGACGCGCTCCCCAGTTTCCACATTGTGCAGCCATAGCCCATTGGTTTCAGTCGTGGCGATCCAGCGGTTCCCCTGGCTGATGGACGTCTTCCGCGCCTCCTTCCGCTCGGGAAGCGGCCACCGTCGGAGGACCCGTCTCCCCGGCAGATCATAAGCGATCAGCTCCGTCGGAGTGACGAGGGAAACTCGTCTTTCGTCGGCGGCGAGCGCCATGGCGAGAAACGGTTGATTTTCCTGGAGCAAGACTTCGTGTGGATCGCCGCGGACCCACTGATGGAGCAGATGCCATTCAAAGCCCCGTCGATCCTTTTCACCGGGGCGGGGTCGATGGGACTCGAGGAGTTGGCGAGCGCGACCGAGGTTGCGCTCATCCCACGCCTGTTGCACGGCGACCATGTCGGCGGCGTAGAGATTGGCCTCCGCGGACTCCCGACCGTCGGCCTCCAATTGACGGAGTCGATTGATGCGGAAGGCGGCGACGGTAGCGGTAAGAGCGACGGCAATGAGGGAGAGCAAGGAGACGGCGCTCAGTCCCGCGATCACCGGGCGACGTCGGCACCAGCGCCAGGACCGTTCCGTCCACCCGGAGGGGCGAGCCTGCACCGGTTCATCACGAAGAAACCGTTCCAAGTCGTCCGCGAACTGGTGGGCGGTCGCATAGCGTCGGGCGGGCTCCTTTTGGAGGCACTTAAGAGTGACGGTCTCCAAGTCGAGGGGTACGGCGGGATTGAGCTGACAGGGCGAGACCGGTTCAGCGTGGAGAACCTGGTGAAGGGTGGCGGTCGGGGTGGCCGCCAGGAAGGGGGCCCGACCGGTGAGCAAGTGATAGAGGGTTGCGCCGAGTGAATAGACATCACTTGCGAAGCCCACCTCCCCGAAGCTTGGATCCGCCTGTTCAGGGGGCATATAGCCGGGAGATCCGAACACCTCACGGCTGCCGGTCAAGCTCACCGTGGCGTCCATTTCTTTGGCGAGACCGAAATCGGTAATCTGGGGTTCATTCGCAGAATCGATGAGAATATTGGCCGGTTTGAGGTCACGATGAAGAACTCCTTGTGCGTGGGCGTGAGCGACAGCGCGGGCGGCCGAAGCCAGATGCCGGGCGGCGGCACGCGGCTCCAGCGGTCCGCTGCGGGTGAGCTCGGCCAGATTGCGACCCGGAATGAGATCCATCACGAGATAGGGCTGTCCGTCGATTTCGCCAAAATCGTGCAACGTGACGATGTGCGGATGACGAAGGCGCGCCGAGGCCCGTGCTTCGATTTGGAACCGGGCGAGCCGGGCGGGTTCGGCAAGGGCGGGCGACGGAAGCACCTTGATCGCCACCTCCCGATTAATCGCGGCGTGGCGAGCACGGTACACGATGCCCATGCCGCCACGTCCGACTTCATCGAGCAGTTCGTAAGGGCCGAACGGTCTGGGAAGCGAGGCGATCGACGGCGTCAAAGCCTGGGAATCCGGGAACGCACCGAAGGCAGCCCTTGCCAGACAGCGCGCACAAACGCCACCGTCATCGCGCACTCCGAGGAGGTCGCCGCAGCGTCGACACGGTGAAGGCAATCCGTCCATGAGGGATAGGCGCAGAAAAGACCACACTTCGCAGGGTGGATCAAGCAAGCGATCCAACTCCCGCAATTGTCATCTAAAACGCGAATTACCTCTCTCTCGATTCGCCTCGATTCGAACACCGTTCTTCCCGTCACGCCTCACCGCGGTGGGCACTAGCTCGCTGACTGGCCACAAAGCCTCAGGGGTGCGACTTCAATCGATCGTCTGCCGTCGCCAACCCAGATCGCGCCGTCCTGCACGGTGACCTGTAGATTCATCGTCCGTTGCGCCAACCCGGCGAGCGCCCGGCTTCGTTCCGCGGGGATCTGCCACACCGAGAGGTTGCGGACACGGGTGAGCCTCGATTCGATGCCTTTCCACCAAATCGGGGTATTGGCGCTAAAGCTGTACACACTCACGCGCGCCGCCCGTCCAGCCACCCGCAGCAACCTCTTTTCGTCGGGCTGGCCAACCTCGATCCAGTGCGCGATCTGTCCGGTGTAGTCTTTCTGCCAATGGCTGGGCTCGTCGGGTTCCCACATGTCCTTGGCAAATTCAAGAGCCACCGGATCGTTGTTGGCGGGCACGTTCAGGGCGAAGGCGAGCAACCGGATCAGCATCCGTTCGTCCGTCTCCGACGGGTGGCGGGCAATCGTCACGGGGTAGTCGCCATAGACGTTTCGGTCGATGTCGGAAAGCTGGATCTTGGCTTTGTAGATGGTCGCTTTGATGGCCATGGGGCGTCTTTTCAGGTTTGGGTATTGAGAAGCCGGTGTAGCGTTTCGCGCAGCGACAGGGTCGAAGAGAAGTATACGAAGAGAACGATCGAAGCGAATGGGGAATAGAGCAGGCGGCCTGGCTCCGAGCAATCCAGCCTTGCCAGCAAAATGCCTTCCAGGCATGACAAAGCCAGATGCCCGCCGCGCAATCCCATCCCAAGAATGGCCAACCCGGCCGATGGCGAACGCGCGTGGCCGTCGGGAGCCTCGCGATCAACCTGCTGCTGCTCGTACTACTGCTTCGCCCAATGCCGCGGCGGAGCTCATCGGCGGCCGGCGACGGCCTACCGCACGGTTTGCCTGGGACGGAAAATGCCACGCAGGACGATCGGCCATCCGCCCCGGGGCTGACCTCGTCCGCCCGAATTGCGATGTCCGTCTGGTCGCAACTTGAATCAAACGACTTCCATGAATTTGCCGCGAATCTTCGCCGGGCCGGCTGCCCTGACGAGACTGTCTGCGACGTGATTCGCCCGGCCGTCTTGCGTTCGTTCAATGGCCGCCGGGGTCAACTAGCCCAAGGCGGCAGCTATTGGGCTACGGGGGAATCGAGACGCGCCTTGCGGGCACAGGAGGAAGCCACCGAGGCTGGACTGGACGATACGCAGGATCGTTTGCTCGCCGAACTGGTCTGCCCGATCGATCTCTTCGACAAAGAGGACAATAATTTCGAGATGCGGTTGTTGATCGAGCTCGCGTCCGGTTTCCTAAATCGCGGTGCGCAGCGGGCCCTACTGCGGCTGATCATGGACACCGAGCGGATCGTGGAGCGGTGGAACCAACGCACGCGGGGCATACTGGTGCCGGAAGATATCACCGCGCTGGAACGTGAACGCGATCGCATGCGGCAGCGGCTCGGCCAGATGCTTTCCGACTCGGAACGGGAGGAGGTCGACCTTCGTGTATGGCAAATGACAAAGGGCGGAGGGGTGACTGTCAACGCGCGGCTACGCCAGCTCCGACTCACGCCGGCAGAATTTCGGGAGTTCAGCCACATCACGTCGGGGGCGGAAGTCAGTGCACTCACCGAGCTGCTGGACCTGCATAAATTCCTCGGTGATTCCTCACCACGCCTGACCGAGGCAGACGTTAGTGCCCAGTTGTCCGGCCTGCTGGGCGATGAGCGATACGCCCAGTACCGGAAGGACCATGACAGCATCTTCGTCGCCGCCGAACAACTGGCGGAGCAGCATCACCTGCCGTCCGAAGCCGCCGGCGCGGTCTACCAGACCTTCGAGGAGTTCCGAGCCGCCTTGGCGCCGTTGCGAGCGGCATGGCCAGGCGACAAGGAACAAGCCCGCCGAGCATTGTTGGAACAACGGGAGCAGATGCGTGCCCGGCTCGACTCAATCCTCGCGGCCGCGCCGGAACCGGGCCGCCGAAAGGCGCTAAACAGCTGGATAGATCAGGTCATTCAGGAAATTTGGCAGAAGCCATGAATCGTTCCCGCTGGCTCCTTCTTTCGCTCACCTTGAACGGGCTCCTGCTTTTCGCGGTGGCTTGGCGGTGGCAGCCCGCCCCCGTTCCTTCGGCTCCGGCCGACGGGGTCAATCCCTCGATCGCCACAGGGATCCGCCCGGAGGAACCGGCGCGGGGCGAGTCGACCGTACAGGTCGCGGCGATGGCCGGAGAGGTCTCGGCGTTTCACTGGTCCCAGTTTGATCTCAACGACTGGCCGGCCTATCGCGACGGGCTTCGGGGCATCGGCTGCCCTGAGCGCACCGTTCGTGAAATCCTCGAACCGCTCGTACGCCGCAGTTATTACGAACAGACGCGCGCCGCGACAGCGCCCTATGTCAGTCACTTTTGGGAATTACTGTCAGCCGGGGATACGAATGGGTTCGAATCTCTCAAGACCGTTTTGAAATCCCTTTCGGCAGAAAAACACGAAATCCTGAAGAACCTGCTGGGTGACGGGTCCTCTCCGGATGCGGAGCCCACGATCGCCAGCAAAGAAGATCAGCTCGTTTTTCTCTCGGCAGCGTTGCAGGAGCGGGTCGTGGCATCTCAGGTCCGCCACCAAGAGCGCCTCCAGGAATTTTCGCGGGATTTCAAGGGCAACGAGAAGGAGCGTAACAAAGGGATTCGAAGTCTGAATCAGGAGTTTGATAAGGAACTGGCCGGATTGCTCTCCCCCGAGGAACTGGCGGAATTTCGGCTCCGAAATTCCCGATTCGCCGGCCTCCGGGAACTCGAGGGAGTTGAGTTGAGCGAAACGGAGCTGGCAGAAATCATCCGGATCAAGGAGCGCGAAAAGCAGGGTTCCCCAGCCGAGGCCAGGGAAGTGGAGAAGCTACTGGGACCCGACCGGCTCGCTGACTTCGAACGGGCCCAGCAGCCCGTCTATCAGGAGCTGCTTCGCCTGAGCGAACGACTCAATGCGCCACCGGGGGCGACCGGCGAATTATGGACGGAACAGCAGCGCGCCGAGCAACAGGCCCTTGCTCTCAAAAAGGACAGCCAACTCAACGACGTCGACCGCGCGGCGAAGTTGGCCTCGCAGCGCGAGAGTTTGCGCGCCCGAGTTGGGCAGGTGTTGGGCGCGGGCGGCCAGGCGGCGTGGGATCGCCAGCAAGCCGGATGGTTGAAACAGGCGTTTCAAGTGCCCGAAGAGAATCCGCTCGGGCCGCCCTCTGGAAATCCGTGAGGCGGGACCGCGCAGCGCGTTATCCGACCGCGTGCCATCGGCCCGTCGATCACGAATCTCACGGTCAAAACCGTTGATTGCCGCCGCGCAAGCTTCCAGGATTGATCGAGTGCAGGGTCTTGCGAAAATCGGGCAGGTGCAGTCCGCCGCGCTCGAGATCCCATTGAACGATCAAGCTTACACTATGGGCACCCCGATCCTCATGCCGGATGGCGTCCACGCCATATCCGTATCCGGCCATGATGTGCCAGGAACCGCCCGGTGCGATCCAGCCGAGGCCACCCCCAAGACCGGTATGCCAGTTGCCCGGCTGTTCTAATCCAGCGAGGTAATCCACCCACGCGGAGCTCCCAAACAACAGCAGGTGAAACTGAGCCGGAAGGGGAATGGAATAGTTGGCAGAGATCAGCGAGAATCGCTCGGCCGTCAGTTCCTGGGAATAGTATCCCGGAAGCATGAGGGGAAATTCGGCACCGAGGGGAAGCGCCCCTCCCGGCCGGTAGGAACTGAATCGGTCCGAATTCACCGTCGCTCCCGCCGTGATGCTGACCTCAAAGCGTTGATTATTGCTAAACGTATAGGCGGCGAGTGCTCGGCACCAAAACAGATGCGTCTGCGCCTCGATCTCCCGATCCCGGTCAAAGCCGTATTTCTGCGTGTCCGTGCGGAACTGGCCCTCGTACCAGGCCGACAGTTCTCCCGCCGCCCTCGGCTCCATCAAGGGCTCTCTGCCACCCCACCGCAGCCCCGCGCGTAAATGGTACGCCACCTTGTCGTCCGGAACGGCGAAATCCGAGGCCGTCTTCGAACTCGTCTCGTACGTTGAATATCGGAGGGTGTTCCGCAGGACGGCTTGCAGGGGGATCTCGCTTACCGCCGCTGGGGTCCGGCCTTCCGGCAGCGGGTTGAACGTGTGATAGATCGAAAGACTCGTCTGCCCTCCGTAGCCCCTGAACGACTCGTCCTGTCGCAGATTGCCCTGCCGAACTTCGGAGAAGTTGTCGGCGAAACCACCGCCGGCCACCCCGATCCCGAGGTCCGTCTGTGGAGAAAGCGCATTGGCAATTCCCAATTCGCTGTCGAGATAGGTCGGTGCCACGGCCGCCCGCAGGGTGAGATTCTCCCGAACGAAGTGCGGCTCGTTGTGATAGTAGTAGGCGTATCCCGCAATAGGCCCGCGCCCCTCCAGCGGCTGGTCATAGCCAAGATGAACAAGCTGTCGATGCTCGGGATCGATCTGCGCCTCCATTCGGGCTAGAAATGCCAACCAGGGTAAGAGGATCAGGACAAGGCGTTTTCCTAACATTGCGGCGTATCGTTTGTATCAACCGAAGAGTTCTCGCGCAAGGCAATGCCGCATCAAGAAACGGCGGGAGCCCGAGCGCCCTCCAACGTGTGCCACGTCGGACTCAATCGAAGGCATGTCCAGCGCAACAGAGCACGTTCCGAACCTTGTGTCGGACGAGGTCCTTGACGGCCTTACGGGCGGGGCCGAGATACTTCCGCGGATCGAATTCCTTCGGCTTTTCCGCCATGAACTTGCGAATGGCGGCCGTCATCGCCAGACGGAGATCGGTGTCGATGTTGACTTTGGTGCAGCCAACGCGTCGGGCCACCTCGATGTCTGCCTCAGGGACGCCGGCGGTGTCCTCTCCCAGCTGCCCACCGTACTTATTAATTTCAAGAACGTACTCCTTCGGAACAGAGGAGGCTCCATGCAGCACCAGCGGATAATCGCCCATGCCAGAATCGAGCAGCGCGCGTTTGATTGCCTTGAGTCGATCGAGATCGAGATGCTGCTCTCCCTTGAATTTATAGGCCCCGTGGGAGTTTCCGATCGCGACAGCGAGGGAATCCACCCCGGACTGCCGCACAAATTGAACCGCCTCCTCCGGCTGCGTGTAATGACCGCCGGCCGAGTAATTGCCCCCCTCTTCGCCGTCATCGAACTGGGCACCGACAAGATGACCCAACTCGCCTTCCACCACGCAATTGTGCTTGTGGGCGTAGTCGACGACCTTACGGCAGATCTCGACATTCTTTTCGAACGATTCGTGGGAGGCATCAATCATGACACTCGTAAAGCCCTCATCAATGCATTGCTTGCACAAATCAAAGGTGTCCCCGTGATCGAGATGAACCGCCAGAGGGATGGTCGAGAGGCTGACCGCCGCTTCGATGAGCTTCTTGAGATAAACCGGATGCGCGTAATCACGGGCACCGCGCGAAATCTGGAGCATCACTGGCGCCTTTTCTTCCTCGCAGGCCTCGATGATGGCCTGCGTCATCTCCATGTTGTTCACGTTGAACGCGCCGAGGGCGTACTTGCCTTTCAGGGCCTTGGCGAACAAATCGTTGGTATGTGTGAGTGGCATAAAATTCTTCGTCAGTTCTAGGTAGGTTGCCGGACCGGGGAGGCCGGGCAAACGGGGAATCTAAGGAAGTTCAACGCAGAGGGAAGCTGGTTTTTTTCGGAATGAACCCAACAATCGATATAACAACCTCATGGAAAGAATATTACAAACTATCTAAGCGTCTCAAGTTCGAGCGGATCGATGCCGTCAAAATCGCAAATGACACCCTCGGACTACAAGTTCACCACACGCACTTGGGTGATATTGGAGTTCTTGCGCAACTCCTCCAGACAGGCGGCGGGCGGCGGACTGTCGAGCAGGAGTACGGTGAGCGCCTGCCCGCCTTCCTGATCGCGGCCCAGGCTCATGCTACCAATGTTCACCTGATGGCGCCCAAGAACGGTACCAACGTGCCCCACGATCCCCGGGACATCCTTGTTGCTAAGGAGGAGGACGGTGCCGCTGATCGGGATCTCCACGGGCGTACTGAACAGTCGGACGATTCGGGGATTGTTGGGTGACCCAAAAAAAGTACCGCCAGCGGAGACCAGTTTCTTGTCACCCAGCAACAGTTGAACGTGGACCCATTCGTTGAAAGTCACGGGTTCTTCCGATTTTTTTTCTTCGACGGTGAGTCCTTGAGCTGCCGCCACGGCTCGAACGTTAACGTTATTTAAGTCCTTGATCGTCCCGTTTGCACCGAGAAAACCACGAAGCACGGCTCGCGTGACTGGATCGACGTTGGGCAGGTCTTTCGCCCGGCCGCCGTACGTGATATAAATGCGATCGGCCTGACCTGGAGCAACCTGGCCGAGAAGGCGGCCCAGTTTTTCACCCAGGTTGAGGTAGGGTTTTACCTGCTCGTAGGTCCGGGCGTCGAGGAATGGGAGATTGACCGCATTTCGCACCTCGCCGGTCAGCAGGAAGCCCGTGATCACTTCAGCGACTTCAAGGCCACATTTTTCCTGTGCCTCCTCGGTGCTGGCGCCGAGATGCGGCGTGAGGATCACGCTCGGCAGCGTGCGGAACTTGTGGTCCGCGGGGAGAGGTTCGATCGAAAAAACATCGAGCGCGGCTCCGGCGACCTTGCCGGACTCGAGGGCGGCCACAAGGTCCGCTTCGTTGATGATCTCGCCGCGGGCACAGTTAATAATGCGCACCCCGGGTTTCATCCGGGCAAACGCCTCGGCATTCAACATCTGCCGGGTCTGGTCGGTCACAGGCATGTGGACGGTTACAAAATCGGATCCGCGATAGAGCGCATCTGTCTCCGCCACCAGTTCAACTCCAAGCGACTTCGCCCGATCCTCCGTCAGGAATGGATCGTAGGCCAGGACGCGCATCCCGAACGTGAGCGCCCGCTTGGCGACCTCCGAGCCGATGCGACCCATGCCGAGAACACCCAGGGTCTTCCCGAAAATCTCCGAACCCTGGTACAGTTTTCGATCCCACTTCCCCGAAGTCATCGAAGCGTGCGCCTGCGGGATCTTGCGAGCAACGGCGCCCAGCATGAAAAACGTCAACTCGGCCGTCGTGATCGTGTTGCCTCCCGGAGTGTTCATCACCACGACCCCCCGGGCCGTCGCAGCTTCCACATCGACGTTGTCCACCCCGACCCCTGCCCGACCCACCACTTTCAACTTCGGCGCCGCCTCAAGCACCTTCCGAGTCACCTTGGTTTCCGACCGGACCACCAGCGCATCCACATCGGCGACCAAGGGGAGCAACTCCGCCTCGGACATCCGTTTGGACAGAACGGTTACTCGAAACTCAGGCCGAGCTCTGAACAGGTCAATGCCACGAGGAGAAATCGGGTCGCAAACAAGTATGTGCATATTCAGAAGCGGCCGACGGTAATCAGGCCATCCCGGACGGTCAACCGAAGGTAGGGAAGATTGGACCCGCCGCGGAGACGTGGTACAAACCGGCGACACATTCCCGATGAAGACCTCCCTGACTCGCCGCCAGTTCATGGTTACCACGGCCAAGGCTGCAGCCGCCACCCGCATCCTGAGCTATGCCGGACCCGCCTGGGCGGCATCGCCCAACGATAAGCTTAACGTCGCCGTTGTCGGGATCCACAATCAGGGCCGATTCAACCTCGACAACGTAGCCCACGAAAACGTGGTGGCGCTCTGTGACGTCGACGAAATACTCCTCGCCGAGGCCGCCAAAGCGCATCCCAAGGCTAAGTTGTTCCATGACTACCGGCGTCTCTTGGAGGAAAATAACCTCGATGCCGTCGTCGTTGCGACGCCGGACCATACCCACGCCGTCATTACCGCCGGTGCCTTGTCTAGCGGGCGCCACGCGTACTGCGAAAAGCCCCTCGCCCGGACGATCCAGGAAGCACGCGTCATCACCGACCTCGCACGACGGCACAATCGGGTGACTCAGATCGGCACCCAGATTCACGCCGGCACCAATTATCGACGTGTCGTCGAGTTGGTTCAATCCGGAGCGATCGGCGATGTCCGCGAGGTGCATGTCTGGGTGGGGGGTGGGTTTGGTGGCAAGAAACGCCCCACCGAGACCCCGCCGGTTCCTGCCGGACTTCACTTCGACCTCTGGCTGGGTCCTGCGCCCGAACGGCCGTATCACCCCGACTATCTGCCCTTCACCTGGCGGAACTGGTGGGCCTTCGGAGGCGGCACACTGGCGGATCTGGGCTGTCACCACCTCGACTTACCTCATTGGGCACTCAATCTCCGCTGGCCCCATCGCGTGAAAATCGTGGACGGCCCGACGCCGGATCCGGAGTGCCCTCCACCGTGGCTGATTGTCGAATATCAACACGGGGCCCGGGCCCTGCAGCCACCGGTCACTCTCCGCTGGTATCATGGCGACAAGCGGCCGCCCCAGTTCGCCCAAGGACTCCTCCCAAAGTGGGGCAATGGCACCCTGTTCGTCGGTTCGAAAGGCATGTTGCTGGCAGACTACGGAAGCCATCGCTTGCTGCCAGAAACGGATTTCGCCGGATTCACCCCGCCCAAGCCGTTCATTCCCGACTCCATCGGTCACCACCGCGAGTGGACGGAGGCTTGCAAACGCGGAGGCCCCACCACGTGCGCCTTCGACTACTCCGGCCCCCTGACGGAAACCGTGTTGCTCGGCAATGTGGCTCATCGCACGGGTCGTGAACTAGTCTGGGATCCCGCGCAACTCCGAGCGACAAACTGTCCGGAAGCCGATGAATTCATACGATTCCAGGGCCGCGCCGGGTGGCGACTCTTGTAATCCTGCGGGATCCCCCCCGTCATGGTATCCTTCCGCCGCCGTGCCGTCATCGACGTCGGCACGAACTCAGTCAAGGTCCTGCTGGCCGACGTCTTCGGTTCCACCGTCGAGCCGGTGTGGGAGACGAGCGAGCAAACGCGACTGGGCGCGGGATTCTATCACGATCACCGACTGCGAGCCGCGCCCATCGCCGCCACCGCCGACGCCGTCGCACGCTTCAACCGGGAGGCCCGGGCTCGCGGGGCGGAATCCGTGCGCGTGCTGGCCACCAGCGCGGCCCGTGAAGCCGTCAATGCCGCTGAACTCCTCAGTGCGATCCGCACCGCCTCCGGCCTCGAAACCGAAGTGATCGGTGGGGACATGGAAGCCGAACTGGGTTTCCGCGGCGTAACCTCTCATCCCCAGTTTGGCCTCGGGAGAATGCTCGTGTTGGATGTCGGCGGCGGCAGCACCGAGTTCATGTTCGGCGTGGCGGGGCGGCTCGAATTCCGACGCAGCTTTCCCGTCGGCAGCGTACGGTTGTTCGAAACACTCCGGCCCTCGGATCATCCGGGTGACGCGGGCCTGTGCGAAGTGGAAGCCTGGCTGGGAGCTTGGCTGCAATCGGACGTCACCCCCCTCCTTGATCCGCTCTTTGCCGTAACAGGGTATCCCGAGCTCGCCGTCGGGATTGGGGGCACAACTTCCATCCTCGCACTCATTCACCACGCGCGGCCCGAATTCGACCGGAACCTGATCGAGCGGACGCTGTTCCAGGCCGGCGAGTTTCATGCATTGGTCCGCCGACTGTGGTCCCTGCCACTTGCCGAACGACGAACCCTGCCCGGGCTCCCACCGGAACGGGCCGATGTCATTCTCACCGGGGCAGCGATCTATTCGGCGGTGCTCAGGTCGTATCGAATCCCTCGACTGGCCGCCAGCACCCGCGGACTGCGGTTTGCCGCATTGATGGAATCACCCGTGTCCGTTCTTTGAGATTTCCGATGTTGTGATCGAGCCAGTTCGCTTAGGATTACCGGCATGCCAAGCTTCGACATCGTTTCTAAGGTCAACTCGATGGAAATCGAGAATGCGGTCAATCAGGCTCAAAAAGAACTGTTAACCCGGTTCGATTTCAAAGGTTCGAAAGCCGAGATCAAGCTCGAGAAAAATGAGATTAAACTCTCCGCACCTGATGGATTCAAAATGACGGCCCTGTCGGAAATCGTAATCGGCAAACTCTCCAAACGGGGTATCAGCCTCAAGAGCCTGGACACCGGCGAAGCCGAATTGTCTCCGCTCGGACATGCTCGGCAGACGATCAAAATCAAGCAAGGGATCGAAGGGGCGGCCGCCAAGGAGATTTCACAGTTCATTCGGCAGACCGGTATCAAGGTCACCGCTGCGATTCAGGGCGACGAACTGCGGGTGACGGGCAAGAACCGCGACGATCTTCAGGCGATCATCGCGGCGGTGAAGGGCCACGATTTCCCGGTGGCGCTCAACTTCGCGAATTTCCGCGATTAGGAAGCGACGCGAGCCGGTGCGCACATTCACGCGCTCATTGCCGTCGGCGTTGCGCGACCTTCAAAGGTATGGCCGTACGTTCTGAGATGAATCTCCGTCGACGCCGTAGCCATCCCTTTCATGTACGAGATAACGTCTTCGTATCGGCTTGTTTCGGTATAGTTCGTTGCCTCCGGGCGCCGTGAGCGGCCATTCGGTCGGCGCCCCGACCCGAGTGCAGCAACCAAGCGTGGCAATCCCAATTGTCCAGAGCATGGACCCCTGAAGCATTGGAGTCATTCTTTGCAAGAGTCCAATGGCCGTCATCCCCCGGGAGGGGCAGATTTGAATGCCGGCCGGTTTCGATGTTCAAGGCGAGGGATCACAAACAAGGACAAAAAATCGAGCTTCGGGAGGATTGACGCTAATTCTTATACAGGTATATTCCTGACACTGGTATGAACAAACCGCGCCTCCTCGAGGTTTACAACTGTCTCTGTGATGAAACCCGCCTGCGCATCGTCCACCTGCTCGCGCAGTCGCCGCTCTGCGTTTGTCACCTGCAAGACATTCTCGGCCTGACGCAGGTCTCGGCCTCGAAGCATCTGGCGTATTTGCGCCAGCGCGGACTGGTGGTGTCCCGGCGGCATGAACAATGGATGATTTATTCCCTGCCGACGGAACGTCCGCGTGAATTGGACTGGCAATTGCGCTGTCTCCAGGACTGCCTGCCCACCCATCCGATCTTCCGGGGTGATCTGCGGAAGTTGAATGCCGTGCGATCGGACTGTTGCTGGGTAGCCGAGGTGGTCGGAACCACGCCAACCGCCCCTGTCCACTCGTCCCGGATCAAACGCAGAACAGAATGACGAAACCCCTTGTGCCTAGGCGGGTCCTAAGACAGAGCCAAGGCGTCCAGTTCCCCGATCAGGTACCGGGATCGTAATTCAGCCACGGTCCCAGCCAACGCTCCATCTCGCGCACGGTCTTGCCCTTCCGCTGCGCAAGATCAGCGACTTGATCCAGTCCGAGTTTCCCCACGGCAAAATATCGGGCCTCGGGATGTGAAAAATAAAGACCACTGACACTCGACCCCGGCCACATCGCAAAGCTCTCGGTCAGTCGAATGCCGGTTTTCTCCTCCGCCGACAGCAACTCCCACAATGTCTCCTTTTCCGTGTGGTCCGGGCAGGCGGGATATCCCGCCGCCGGCCGAATCCCACGGTAGTCTTCATGGATCAACTGTTCAGTGCTGAGCTGTTCAGTCCTCCCAAAGCCCCAGTCGCAGCGCACCCGCTTGTGGAGATACTCCGCAAATGCCTCCGCCAAACGGTCCGCCAGCGCCTCGGCCATGATCGCACTGTAGTCGTCGTGTCGCGCCTTGAACCCGTCGACGACCTCCTTGAGTCCGATTCCAGCCGTCACCGCAAACGCCCCAAGGGTGTCCGCGGCGGTTACCTCCACCGTCCCTGCGGTGGACCGGGGCGCAATGAAGTCCGCGAGGCACCCTTGCGGCGTGCCATCCGTCTTCGGGGCCTGTTGGCGCAGAAAGTGAAACTGCGCGCGCACGGTGCTCCGGGTTTCATCCGTGTATACCTCGACGTCATCCCCCACGCGGTTGGCCGGGAAAATCCCATACACAGCGCGCAGGCCCAACCAGCGTTCGCAGCTCATCCGGTCCAGCAACGTTTGGGCGTCGGCAAACAACGCGCGGGCCTGCTCGCCGTGCCGTTCGTGTTGCAAGATGGCTGGATACCGCCCGCGAAGCTCCCAGGTATGAAAAAACGGGGACCAATCTATGAAGGGTATCAAGTCGGCAATCTGGATCCGCGACGACGCATCCCCCGGCGTTGCCTCCGACGACAACACCCGCACCCCGGTGAATTCCGGCTTCGGCAGGTCCGCAAATGTGATCTTCGCCCCGCGTCGACGGGCTTCGGCGAGCGACAAGAGCGTCTGGCGTTGTCCCGCATGCGTTCGGCGGACCTGCTCGTATTCCTCTCGAATTTGCTGTGCGAATGCGGGTTTCAGCTCCGGACTAATCAGGCTGCTCACCACCGGAACAGCCCGGCTCGCATCAAGCACGTGCACGACCGGTTGGGAATAGCCCGGGGCAATCTTCACCGCCGTGTGCGCCTTGCTGGTCGTCGCGCCGCCGATCAGCAGCGGTTGCTTCATTCCCCGCCGCTCCATCTCACGGGCGACATGCTGCATTTCATCCAACGACGGCGTGATCAACCCGCTGAGCCCGATGACGTCCACAGCGTGCTTGACCGCTTCGTCGAGGATCTTGTCGCAGGACACCATGACCCCAAGGTCGATGACGTCGTAGTTGTTGCACCCGAGAACGACACCCACGATGTTCTTACCAATGTCGTGCACGTCTCCTCGGACAGTGGCCATGAGAATCCTGCCCTGAGTCCGAACGGCGCGCCCCGCCGCGATCGCTTCCTTTTTTTCCGCCTCCAGAAACGGGGTGAGGTGGGCCACGGCCTTTTTCATGACACGGGCCGATTTCACCACCTGCGGGAGAAACATTTTCCCGGCACCGAAAAGATCGCCGACGACATTCATCCCGGCCATCAACGGACCTTCGATGACCGCGAGCGGGCGGCCATATTTCTTCCGAGCCTCTTCGGCATCCACTTCGACAAACGCGTCAAGCCCCTTAACCAGGGCGTGTTCGAGCCGCTGCTCGACCGGCAGTGCCCGCCAGGCTTCATCAGCCTTCACACTCGCCTCGGAGATGCCGGCGGATTTCCGCTTTAACTCTTCGCCCAACGCAACCAGTCGCTCCGTTGCGTCCGGTCTGCGATTCCAAAGCACATCCTCAACCCGCTCTTTCAGGTCCGCCGGGATCTTCTCGTACACTTCGAGCATGCCGGCATTCACAATCCCCATGTCCAGTCCCGCGCGGATGGCGTGGTACAGGAAGGCTGAATGCATGGCCTCTCGCACCTGATTGTTTCCACGGAAGCTGAAGGAAATGTTCGAGATTCCACCGCTCACACGTGCCCGTGGGAGATTCTTTTTGATCCATCGAGTCGCCTCGATGAAGTTCACGGCGTAGTTGTTGTGCTCCTCAATCCCCGTCGCGACGGTCAGAACGTTGGGATCAAAAATGATATCTTCCGGCGCAAAACCTGCCCTCCCCACCAGCAGGTCATAGCTCCGCTGGCAGATCTGAATCTTCCGCTCCAACGTGTCCGCTTGGCCCTGTTCGTCGAACGCCATGACCACCACCGCCGCCCCGTAACGCTGGACCAACCGGGCTTGGCTCAGGAACTTTTCCTCCCCCTCCTTGAGCGAAATGGAGTTCACGATCCCCTTCCCTTGCACGCAACGAAGGCCCGCTTCGATCACACTCCATTTCGAGGAATCAATCATGACCGGCACCCGGGCGATGTCCGGCTCCGACGCAATCAGATTGAGAAACCGCGTCATCGCTGCGACACCATCCAGCATCCCTTCGTCCATGTTGACGTCGATGATCTGCGCGCCGTTCTCGACCTGCTGCTTCGCAATAGCCAGGGCTTCGTCGTATTGCCCCGCCAGGATCAACTTCGAAAATTTGGGCGAACCCGTCACGTTCGTTCGTTCCCCAATGTTGATGAAAGGAATGTTCGGTGTGTGGGCAAAGGCTTCCAGCCCGGACAGCCGAAGGTATGGCTCGACAGAAATAACTGCGCGCGGCCGGCAATCCGACACCGCCCGGGCAATCGCCGCAATGTGCGGAGGGGTCGTGCCGCAACAGCCACCAACAATATTGACCCAACCCGCTTCCGCCCAGGGTCGGATCTGCGGTGCCAGCGACTCGGGTGTCTCCGGAAAACCAGTCTCCGACAGGGCATCCGGAAGGCCCGCATTCGGATAGACGCAAATCCGCGCGTCCGCGACACGATGCAACTCTTCGACGTAAGCCCGCATTTCCTTCGGCCCCAGCGCGCAGTTGAAACCAATACTCAAGGGCTTCGTATGCCGGACGGAATTCCAAAACGCCTCCACCGTCTGCCCCGTCAGCGTCCGGCCGGACAGATCGGTGATCGTCCCCGAAATCATCACTGGCAACCGGTACCCAATCCCCTCGAAAACCTCCTCAATGGCAAAAAGTGCCGCCTTCGCATTCAGCGTATCAAAAATGGTCTCAACCAATAAAATGTCCACCCCGCCGTCCACCAACGTCTCAATCTGCTCACGGTAGGCGCGACGGAGCTGTTCAAAGTTCACCGACCGAAATCCCGCATCACTCACTTCGGGAGACAACGAGGCCGTCACCGGCATGGGCCCGATGGCTCCCGCCACAAACCGCGGCGTCCCCGTCCGCGTTTCGACTTCCGAAGCCGCATCGCCGGCAAGTCGGGCCGCTGCCCGATTCAGTTCGCGGACGATCGCTTGCAACGCCGCGTCGTTGACCACTTCATCAAAAAACGCCTGATCTTTGCGCCCCTCGGAGTGTCTCGCGAAAAGAAAATCATGCTGACCAATCGTGGTCGCCGAAAACGTGTTCGTCTCGATGATGTCCGCCCCGGCTTCCAAATAGTGACGGTGGATTTCCGCGATCACCTGCGGCTGCGTCAGTTGGAGCAGTTCGTTGTTGCCCCTCAGATCCTTCCCTTTCCAGCCGGCAAAACGCTCGCCTCGAAATTGGGCCTCCCCCAGCTTGTATCGCTGGATTACCGTCCCCATGGCGCCATCGAGAATGAGTATGCGCCGGGCGAGCAATTCTTCGAGTTGCCGCGTGCGTTGCCTTCGGAAATCAGCCGTTACACTCATGATCGTGACGCTCAATGTAGAAAACTTGCACGACGCCGACAAGAATCAAATCAACATATCCTGATGCGACGATATGAAACTTACCACAGGATACCGTCCATCGGTGCGCGTCTTCCGTTCAAGTCGGATCTTGAGAGTTGAACGCGGCGTTCCTTGCGTCAACGCGCGTCTCCCCGCTATGTTCCAACGACGGTTATGCAGCAAACCAATGATCTTCGGGTGATTTCCACCCATCGCCTTTTAAGCCCATGTGGCTTGAAATCGGCGTTACCGATGACCGAGGCGGCAAATGCCACGGTCGTCGGTGGCCGCCTGACGGTGAAACGCATCCTCAACCAACAGGACGATCGTCTGCTGCTGGTTCTCGGACCGTGCTCGATTCATGACTCCGCCTCGGCCCTCGAGTACGCCCGCCGCCTTGCCGCCCTCAACCAAAAGGTGAAGGACCAGTTTTTCCTCGTGATGCGGGTCTATTTTGAGAAACCACGTACTACCATCGGCTGGAAGGGCTTGATCAACGATCCCCATCTGGACGGTAGCTACGACATCGAGGCGGGCCTGCGAATCGGTCGCAAGCTGCTGCTCGACGTAAACACCCTAGGCCTGCCGGCCGCGACCGAGTTTCTGGACCCCATCGTCCCGCAACACCTCGCCGACTTGGTATCCTGGGCGGCCATTGGCGCACGCACAACGGAAAGCCAAACGCATCGTGAGATGGCGAGCGGATTGTCGATGCCAGTCGGCTTCAAGAACGGGACCGACGGGTCCCTGCAGATCGCCGTCGACGCCATGCTCTCAGCCCGGCATCCGCACCATTTTCTGGGAATCGACCAGGAAGGATTCGCGGCGGTCGTCCGGACCACCGGTAATCCCGATGGCCACGTGGTGTTACGCGGAGGCCGCTCCCGCACGAATTTTGACGCAGCCAGCATCGCCGACGCAGCGGAGCAGTTGCGCAAGGCCAAGCTACCGCCGGTCCTGATGGTGGATTGCAGCCACGCAAATTCCGGAAAACTCCACACCCGGCAGGAGGAAGTCTGGCAAAACCTGATCGCCCAACGGGCGGAAGGCTGTGAACCACTCATTGGGGTCATGATTGAAAGTCACCTGCATGAGGGCAGCCAACCGCTCAAGGCAGCGTCCGAACTCAACTACGGAGTCAGCGTGACAGACGCGTGCCTCGGTTGGGAAACGACGGAGCGAATGATTCTGCATGGCGCGGAACGACTGAGAAAGTCTGCCAAACGTGCGGCCGTAGCCGCATGACCCGACAGATATTCAATCCCTCCATTGCCTGTTTGCATTGAACTCAGCCTGTCCTCCAATGCTGGCGCTAACGACAATCGGCGATACCATCAGTGGCCAATTGAGTCAGCATCCTATCGTTCTGCTCGTTGCGGTGGGCATGTTCGTCATCCTGGGATCGATCATCACTTGGAAGGTGTCGATGATCTTGATGAAGTTAATTCTGGTCCTGGTGATCCTGGTCGCGGTGGCCGGAGCGGCTTGGTGGCACTTCGTCCGACCCCACTGATTCGTTCGGACCGGTCGCGGAACGTAGGTTGCCAGTGCATTTATGCCTGAAAATCCGCCGATGGAACGACTCGGTAAAAATTGGGGTGGCTATTTCGGGGAAACCATCGAGATCGAGTCCGTCCTAAGCGGCATCCGCCGTGCAGCCCTGAACCATGGATGGAGTGTCGAAACGCTCCCGACCATCCCTGGCCAGGACCTCCTATTCCTGACGCGCAGCCCGACATCTCGTGTCACTAATCCTCGAAACGTCTACATCTCCGCGGGAATTCACGGGGATGAACCGGCCGGCCCGGTTGCCGTTCAGCACCTTCTCGAAAAAAATACATGGCCCAACGACACGGCACTCTGGCTCGCCCCCTGTCTCAACCCCACGGGTTTTCCGAGAAACACCCGGGAATCTGCCGACGGAATCGACCTCAACCGGGATTACCGCCAGGGCCGGAGCCCCGAAGTGCAATCTCACCTCCGCTGGCTGCAGAAATTGCCCGCCTTCGACACCTGCTTCTGCCTGCACGAAGACTGGGAATCCGGGGGGTTTTACCTCTACGAATTGAATCCGGATTCCAGGCCGTCGCTCGCCCCTGCCATGGTCCGAGCCGTCCGCTCCGTTTGCCCGATTGAATCCGCAGCCATTATCGACGGTCGCGAGGCGAATTCACCCGGTGTCATCCGCCCCTCGATTGATCCCCGTCTTCGCCCGGACTGGCCGGAAGCGTTTTGGCTGTTTCAAAATCTCACGCGGCTCAGTTACACACTCGAGGCACCTTCGGACTTCGCCCTCTCGGTCCGCGTCGCAGCTCTCGTGAACGCCATCCAGGCCGGCCTCGCCATCGGCAGCAAACCCTCAGAGCCGGTTTGAAAACAGGCTCTCAATGCACTCCGCACTGGCTCCCGCCCCTGGTTCCCGCTAAACCGTCGACCGTGTCCACCCCAACTCACCGCCTGCTCCCGCCCCGATCCATGCCCGTTCCGCCGAATCGGGCACAGGAGCCCCCCAAGAAGGAGTCTCGGCGCAATTTTCTGTCCTCGGCGATCGCATCCTCCGTCGTCGCCGTCACTGCGGGGTGCGTCCGCGGTCTCGGCCCATCCGTGATCCAGCATGAACGGTTTGACTACAATCAGAAGGTCGTCCGCTCCAACAACGAGCAAATGCTCCTGAATCTCGTCCGCTTGCGCTACAACGACACCCCCCTGTTTCTCGAACTGGGCACGATCGTCGCCCAGTACTCGCTCGAAACCCGCGTCGGTGCCGGCGGCAACGTTCAGTTGACGCCCAAGTCCATTGCGGCCCAAGCCGATGGCTTTAACCTCAGCGCCGGGGCAAATTGGGCGGAACGGCCCACGATGACCTATACCCCCCTGAACGGGGATGAATTTGCCACCCGCCTGCTATCGCCGATTCCCACAGATGCCATCGTCCTCCTGTCCCAATCAGGCTGGAGTATCGAGCGGCTCATGCGGATCTGCGTTCAACGAATCAATGAAGTGGGCAACGCGGCCTCCGCAACCGGCCCCACGCCGGAGGAACCGCCCCGGTTTCAACAGATGGCCGAACTGTCCCGACACCTGCGGCAACTCCAGAAAGCCGGACTCTGGGCCATTAGCCACAGCAATAAACGAGTGCCCCTCTTTTGGCTCCGCAATCCGTCCGATGAGGATAGTCCTCTCAATGAAGACATCGCCGCCGTCCGCCGTCTCCTGGAGCTCAAGCCGGAACTCAGTGAATGGCCCATCACAGCCTACCCCTTCAAACGGCTGAGTACGGAAATCGGCCTCCGCGGACGCACGATGCTCGGAGTGATGTACTTCCTGTCACAATCTGTTGAACCTCCACCGGAACATGCCGCCCGCCACCTCGTCGGCGTTACCAAGCTTCCGGATGGGCAACCCTTCGATTGGACCCAGGTCGTGGGCGACCTCTTGCGGATCAAGTCGTCCCCGCACTACCCCAAGGAAGCCTTCATCGCCATTCAGTACCGCAACCATTGGTTCTACATTGAGGACGCGGACCGCGATTCGAAGACGACCTTTAATATGTTGATCCTTCTCTTCATGCTGCAATCGGCCAGCAGCCAAGGCAAATCGCCGATATTGACCCTGCCGATCGGCAACTGATCGCCCGATCGAAAAGCCGGATCCGTTCTGGTTGGCATTCTCGCGAGAATCCGTTGTAATCAGCTGGTGCTACTTGCCTCCGGCCCACCGCCAACACCCGCCCTGCCTTCGTGAACGACTCCCCCCTCATTACCGCCCGCGATCTCGTCCTAAAACACAACGATCGAAGCCTCCTCGACCACGCCACCCTCGGCATTCACGAGGGCGACCGCATCGGTCTGGTCGGACGGAACGGTGCCGGCAAATCAACCTTCCTCCGCATTCTCACCGGTGACCTTGCCCCCGATGAAGGAGAAATCATCCGCCGACGCGACCTCATCACAGGCTACCTGCCTCAAAATTTCGAGCTCGACCCAAAGTCCACCGTCCTCGCCGCCGTCCGCGAGGGCGCTCGCTTTGTCTTCAACCTCATCCACCAGTTTGAAACCCTGCCCGGTCATACCCGCCGCCATGACGATCTGGAGGAACAGATCAATCGTCTCGACGGCTGGACGCTCGACTCGAGAATTCGCACCGCCCTCAATCAGCTGGACTGCCCCGCGGACGAGCGCCTGATCGAAGGTCTTTCCGGTGGTGAACGCCGCCGAGTGGCCCTTGCCCGCGCACTGGTCAGCCACCCCGACCTCCTCATTCTCGACGAGCCGACCAACCATCTCGACACCGCCTCCGTCGAATGGATCACTGAATTCCTCGCCAGTTACAGTGGTGCCTTGTTGGTCGTCACTCACGACCGTTATTTTCTCGACTCGGTTGCCAATCGCATCGTCGAACTGCGCAACGGAATCTTCGAACCCTACGAAGGCAATTACACCGACTACCTGGTGCAACGTGCCGAAAAGCTCGCCTCCGAGGAACAGGTCGAACACAAACGGCAAATGTTTCTCCGACGGGAACTCGACTGGGTCCGCCGGCGCCCAAAGGCCCAGACGAGCAAATCCAAGGTGCGGCTCGATCGCTTCTTTGAAATCGAGGGAGACGCCCCGCCCGATAGCGAGTCGGAAATGGAACTCGTCATTCCGCCTCCGCCACAATTGGGCAACCGCATCGTGGATCTCACCGGAGTGAGCATCGAATTCGCCGGGCGGGCCCTATTCTCCGACCTTGACTTCAGCCTGTCTCCCCGGGACCGCATCGGCATCACGGGCCGGAATGGACTGGGCAAGACCACACTCCTCCGACTCATCCTCGGCCAACTCGCACCGACCCGCGGCGACGTCAAAATCGGCCAATTAACCCGCTTTAACTACGTCGACCAGGATCGGCTCCAACTCCGTGAAGATCGCACGGTCCTGGAGGAAGTTTCGGACGGAACTGAATTCGTCCAATGGGGCGAGAGCAAACTATCCCTGCGCGCCTACTTGAAACGTTTCCTGTTCACCGACGACCGGATTACCACGCGCGTGGAACATCTCAGCGGCGGAGAGCGCAGCCGCTTGTTGCTCGCGCGGATTCTCAAACAGGGCGGTAACCTCCTTATCCTCGACGAACCGACCAATGATCTGGATCTGCCCACACTCCGCGTGCTCGAGGAGGCTCTCCTCAGTTTCCCCGGGTGCGTCCTCCTCGTGAGTCACGACCGCTATTTCCTAAATCGTGTCTGCACCGGCATCCTCGCGTTTGAAGGGGACGCCCGCGTCGTTCAATCGGTCGGCAACTTCGACGACTATCTGGTCCAAAAAAACCGCCGAATCACCCCCTCTGCAATCCCCGCTGCCGTGCCCACGGGCGCAAAGGGGGGGGCACCGTCTGCCAAACCAGTGAGCGCAACGGCGGCGGGCCCCAAGGGTCGGAAGCTAAACTTCAAGGAACAACGGGAACTCGAAGGCATGGAAGCCTCCATTCACGAGTGCGAAGCCCGCATCGGAGAATTGGAAGCCCTGTTCGCCGAGCCGGATTTCCACCAAACCCACCGACACCGCACCACGGAACTCAACGCCGAACTGGATGCTGGGCGCGCCCGCCTCGAACTGTTATTCCGTCGCTGGGAGGAACTGGAGGCTCTGCGCGTGCCGAGCGGCGCATAGGCCCAATGCCAATGCCAATTCCGTTTACTTAAGGGTTCGCACAAACCGATCCATCCGGTCCAAACCCTTTTCAATGTTCGCCAAACCCGTGGCGTAACTGATTCGGATATAGTCATCCGCCCCGAAAGCGATTCCAGGCACCGCCGCCACCTTTTCCTGCTCCAGCAGACGGGAACAGAACTCGGCGGAACGAAGCCCCGTGCCGCGGATGTTGGGGAACAGGTAAAACGCCCCCTTGCTGCTCACGCAGCTGACGCCCGGCATCGTGTTCAACTTCTGCCAGGCATACGTCCGCCGCCGGTCGTATTCCGCCAGCCATCGGGGCAAATGCTCCTGTGATCCCGTCAACGCGGCCACCGCACCTTTCTGGGCAAAGGACGTCGGATTGCTCGTGCTGTGACTCTGTACCGCATCAATTGCCTTCGCCACCGGCTCCGGTGCGGCCAGAAACCCCAGCCGCCAACCCGTCATGCTCCACGCCTTCGCAAAACCATGCACAATAATCGTGTGCTCAAGATGCGCCGGCGAGAACGAGGCGACCGATCGGTGTTTCGCCCCGTCATACAACAAGTGCTCATAGATCTCATCGCTCATGATGAGCACCCCCTTCTCCACACAAATATCCCCCAGGATCCGAATCTCGTCCGGCGTGTACACAGAGCCCGTCGGGTTGCTCGGTGAGTTTAGCACAAAAAGACGGGTCTTCGGTGTGATCGCCCCACGCAATTGTTCCGGTGTAACCTTGAATTCCGTGCGATCTGACGTGGAAAGAATCACCGACTTCGCCCCCGCCAACTTGACCATCTCCGGATAGCTCAGCCAATACGGAGCCGGAATGATCACTTCGTCACCCTCCTGGCAGGTGGACAGGATCACATTGAAACAAGAGTGCTTGCCCCCGCAGCTCACGATGATCTGGGACGGCTTGTACGTCAGACCATTCTCTCGTTGGAATTTGTCCGCTATTGCCTGTCGCAATTCCGGAATGCCGCTGCTCGGCGTGTACTTCGTAAAACCATCTGCCAACGCCTTTGCTGCCGCATCCTTGATGTGCTGGGGGGTGTCAAAGTCGGGTTCACCCGCTCCAAAGCCGACGACATCAAGGCCGTCCGCCTTCATTTGCTTGGCCTTCGAATCAATCGCCAGGGTGAGAGAGGGGGACAAGGTCGCGGCCCGATGCGCTATTGGGTAATTCATAGAAAAACGCGGCGGAGATTTGGCCAACCTGGCCCTCAACGCAAGTGATGTTTGCTGCACCTGCGTACCCGCCAACGGTCATTGACCGCCCGTGATGATCACAACCCAGGCGTTCTCCCAGCTATTCTTATCGTCACCCGCGATGATGCAATACTCCCCTCCCTTAAGCGCCTTGATGGCGTGCTGCACTGTCTTCACCAGCTTCGGCTCTGAACCGGCCTTCAAATCGAAGATCCTGACTTCAAGGAACCCGCCGGCCACTTCCCGAGTGTCCACCGCACACTTATCGCTCAGGACCGTCCGCTGCGACACGCCACTTACTGTCGACTCCGCGGTTTTCACCACCCAATAATTCTTCCATCGAAGATTGCGAAGTTTCGCCTTCGCCTTCGCATCCAACTCGGTCCAGTCCTTGCCGCCCGGTTTGCTCCCGTCGGTGCCCCAGGCCAACTGTAGCTTCGCCTTGAATCCAGCCGCCGAAACCGTCAGCGAGAATCCAGAAGTGATTAACGCGACCAGTACGATAAAACGATAAATACGCGACATGGCATTAAAAGCGAGTGATCCAGTTGTTCGAAAAAGCGGTAGGGGGAGAATCAATCGTCTTCAATTCTTCAATTGATCCAGTGAATGGTCACGCCGTCGTATTCCGAGCGGAACACCAGTCCGCTCGCCTCCAGTTGGCTTCCTTCGATCAGAGCCGCAGTCTCCAGACCGAATCGGCCGTCAGGCCGCATCATGACCCACGCAACCGCAGCAGCCCCGAGAACGGGCGAACCCCACCCCAGCCAACGCAACCAAGCAGGCACAGCCCGGCGCGGCGTCGACGTTGGCCCCAGTCTTTCCGCCGCTTCAATCTGCCGGCGAATTTGCGACCAGTAAAAATCACGACCCTCGGGAACGCCGCGGGTGGGTTCTCCTCGGCGAATCACCTCGCGAGCTCCCGAAATGCGATCCCGAAAAGCTCTCGCCACCGCACTTGCCGCGAGTAACGCCTGCACCTCGGAACGTTCTCGAGGCGCCAGTTCGCCATCGACGTCGGCCTGGATCGCCAGCATCTGCTGCTCCGTCAGGTCTGCGGATTTGTTTGTCGATTTCATGAGGCACGTTCCTTTCTCAGGCCTTGCAACAAGGAGGCCATTTTCCGGCGTGCATAAAAGAGCCGGGACATGACGGTTCCGATGGAGATTCCGACCCGGGTGCTGATTTCTTTGTACTCAAGTCTTTCAAATTCATGCAGTACCAAAACAGCCCGATGAGCCGGACTGAGTTTTTCCAGTGCATCATCAATCCGCTTTCGAAGCTCATCCTGCTCCATTCCTTCGGTCGGATTGACCGTCACTACTGGCATTTGACGTTCCACGCCTCCTGTTTCTTCATCCATTTCCTCAATGGATTCCAGATGAACGCGCTTTTGCTTCCGCAGGTCATCCAGGCACACGTTGATCACCACCCGGGTCATCCAGGTGGAAAAGCTTGAATCCCCCTTAAATTGAGCCAAACGTTGCCAACCTTTGACCCAGGCTGCCTGGGAGGCATCGAGAGCGGCATCCTCTTGATGCATCATGAGATAGGCCCGGGCATAGACCTTGTCACGATGACGGAAGACGAGCTCCTCGAACGGGGGCATATCGCCCTTCTGAGCCAGCGCGACCAATTCCTCATCACTGAGGCTGGAGAGATCGCGTTGAGCGGGAGGAGGCATGATTCGAATTGGAGCGGAAAATCGGACCGTTCTGAGTGGGATCATGCCGGGGGACGGGAGGGAAGCCAACGGCCAAAAGCGGTGACATTTCGGGCATCGTGCTGGGATCCTGGAAAAGAGAAGTTGAAAACACTTGCCGGAACCGGGGGCGTTGCCTATGAAAACCCCCTGCTTCAAGGCCCCAACGGGAGGTGTGAGGCGAGACGCCAGTGTAGCTCAGTGGCAGAGCAACGGTTTCGTAAACCGTAGGTCGTCGGTTCAATCCCGACCACTGGCTCCAGTTCATAATCAAGGAGTTACAAAGGATTTCCTGCTCAAAATTTAGAGGCGTTCTATATTTTTGGGCACGTTTTGGGCACAGATTTGCGTATGGCAATCACCATACAGCAGGATCCGGCGGCATCCTTTACGAAAGGCCCACAAAGGGGCACGGTTCGGCATGATCAAGAAGGACGCCGGCGGCAATCATGGCGGCAAGTTCCCCATTACGGTCCGTTCCGGTTCCGCGGCCGTTAAAATCTATCGGGTGCGGAACGGGAAAGCCCGGAACGGCGAGGAGTACACTGTTTACACCGTCGCCTTTTCCGCTGGCGGGAAACGGCAACTGCGAAAGTTCTCAGACCTCAAGGCCGCCAAGAGCGAGGCCCAACGCCGCGTTATTGCCCTCGGGAATTCTGACGGGATGGTTGCTGCTCTCAGTTCCGCCGACGCCGCAGATCTCGTTTGTCTGAAAGAGAAAATTGGCCCCCTTGGCATCACCTTGCAGGGGGCCGCGGACATCATCTGCGAGGCGTCCAAACTCGTCGGCGCCCACGACATCGTGCAAGCGTGCCGGGCGTGGTCAGTGAGACATCCGGCGGCAAGGGAGAAGCAGTCGCTCACCGCGGCCGCAGACAAATTTTGCGAGGCTAAAGCGGCGCAGGGGCGGTCCGCTCGGCATCTTGGGGACATTACGTCTCGGCTTGGGCGTTTCGTCCACGAGCACCCGGGCCGGAACCTCGGAGACTTCACGAGCCCGATGATTCAATCCTGGCTCGATGGGTTGCGCGGAACAGCCGGCGACCCGTTGTCCGCCCAGACCCGGCGAAACTTTGCGACGGTTTTATCCGGCTTTTTTGAGTTTTGCCGCACCCGGGGATTGATCATCGAGAATCCGCTGCGCGACGTTCAACGCGAGACCGTCACAGGCAAGGGCGACCCGGAGTTCTACACTCCAGAAGAGACCGCGAAACTTCTCGCCGCCGCGCCCGCGAAGCTGCTGCCGTCGCTCGCTATTGCGTTCTTTGCAGGACTGCGGACCGCCGAGCTTTGCCGGACGACATGGGGCGACATTGATTTCCAGCAAGGCCACATTTCACTTGGAGCGGACAAGACCAAGACCGCGACCCGCAGACTTGTCCCGATCCTGCCGAACCTGCGGGAATGGCTCTTGCCGCACCGAGGCGACGTTACGGCACCCGTCTGGCCAGAAACGAACTTTGGCTACATCCGGGCCGTCACCGAGACCTGCACCGCCGCGGGCGTCCGCCGCATCGAGAACGGCGCCCGGCACTCGGCCGTCAGCTACCGTGTGGCGGCAACCGGAGACGTGGCGCGCGCCGCCTTGGAAGCCGGAAACTCCCCCCAGATGATTTTCAAGCACTACCGCGGACTCGCGACCCAAGAGACCGCAGAGAAGTTCTTCAACGTCCGCCCGCCCGCCGCAGGACAAGCCGTCATCACTTTCCAGGCTACGCAATAGGGCTCGCATCGAAGGAAACCGCGGCGAGCACTTCGCCGTTTGCCCGCCTGCGTGTCCACTTCCTCCGCGGTAAGCCACCGCCTAAAGGATTGATTCCATGCACGTTACGCAAGTTCTTGAACGACGATTAACCGGTAACATGTTGCCCGACAACGATTTGCGTCACAGGAAAAAATAGTTGAAGATTTATTTTCGGGTAGGCTCAAGCGCGTTCAGCTGCCGCGGATTGGCGCAACCTTCCCGACTATGGCGTTGAAAACAAGCGGGTTACAGAGGGCGGAGTGATTCCCAATTACGCAACTTCTTGCCGGAAAAAGCGCCGCCAAACGCGAAGAAACCATAGCCAAGGACACAACCCATATGTGAGCGCCACCTTCAATCCGAACCCACCCACCGCAACAACTAACCTGAGTTCACTCGCGGCAGTCATCCCCCAGTCTGGATTTCCGCCAATCCAAACGGTAAAGCAGTTCTGTGGAATGGTCCAAATGTCGGTGCGGACCGTTAAAAATTGGATAGTACCCGGCGGGATGCCGTGCCTAAGGCCGGGGCCGCGAAAAATATTGATCGAAACCGAACCTGCCTTGGCTTGGCTTCGTGAATCGTTTGGAGTCAAAGGCCGGGTAACGTCGTATCGCCCGCGCGTCCGCAAATCTGCGGGTTCGGCCCTCGCCGCGAAACAGGGCGCCAGCACCGAGGAGGAATCCAAGTGAGCCCTCGCACCAACCACGGCGCCGAATGCCCTGATTTTGAACCGCCGCAACCGCCGCCTGTTCCTAAGGTATACACCCCGACACCAAGGCCGCCTCCAGATCCGCATAAAGAAAAGCCGCCGGACCTCGAAAGGAAACCGGCGGCACGCTCCGACACGAACGACATCGGAACGGTAGCGCAGAGCCCCCCACAGATCAACGCCAAAAGCCCGGTAGGGATCACCGTCAACCTTGGGCTGCCACAACCACCCTCGCACCTTCCGCCGTCGCCACGACTGCCCCGGCGCCAGCAACTCACACCGGTCGAGAGAGCTCGCAGATATGCCAATGGCACACCGGGCGCGGTTTCGGGACAGGGCGGACACAATGCCACCATATCGCTCGCCGGTAAGCTGACCTGGGGACTTTGTTTGCCAGAATCGGACGCCCTTGCCGTGTTGCTCGAATGGAATTCGAAATGCCAGCCGCCGTGGTCTGAATCAGAACTGGTTCACAAGGTCCGGTCATCAATCGAGACGCCGCCGTCAAAGCCTCGTGGCTGGCTGCTAGGGACGATGGACATCGAACCGGTTCGTCTGCCGCCGCCCGCACCTCCCCAGAAACCGAAGCCGTCATTCCAGGCATTACACCGCGGAACCGAGCACGACTTCCGCCAACTGGCCGACCTTCGAGGTATCCAATACGCAGCCCACGCTTGGGCCGACGAGCGCGGGCTACTTCGATTCGCGACCCTAAAGGACCACCTAGCATGGATCGTGACTGACTCCGCCCGGCTGAACGCGCAAGCCCGCCGGATGGACGGCCAACTATGGGATCACCTAGAAGCGAAACCGAAAGCTTGGACGCTTCCTGGAAGCCGGGCGTCGTGGCCTATAGGCATCGAGGAATCTGAACCGTTCGAGACCATAGCCCTTTGCGAAGGTGGCCCAGACTTCCTAGCTGCTCACGCGCTTTGCCTCCAGGAGTATAACAGCCACTGCGCACCCGTCGGCATGCTTGGCGCATCAATGCGAATCCACGCGGATGCCCTGCCCCTGTTCTTCGGCAAGATAGTCAGGATCTTCGTCCACAACGACGACGCCGGACGGAAGGCCGCGGAGAACTGGACGGATCAACTCGAAGCCGCTGGCGCAATCGTCGATGCGTTTCCCTTCGCTGGCTTACGCAAAACCGATGGAGCACTCATTAAAGACCTGAATGACTTCTTAGACATCGACCCCAATGAACTCAACCCCGACCCCGCGCACAACGACATCCTCCCATGAACGACGCAACAAAGGGATCCCACTTTGCCAACCGAATCTACATTCCAGGCAAACCAGCGAAAGCCTCAAACCTGACCGCCGCCGCAAGCCCCGCGAACAACGGCGGAGAACCGCCCGCCGATGCAGACTCGCCAGACCTCGACCCAGGCGAGTTCCCCCTAGACGCCCTGAATCCCGTCATGCGGAGGATGGTGGAAGCCGTTGCCGACGTTCATCAAGTCCCCGTGGTAATGCCCGCAACGGCGGCCGTCGCCATTATCGGTGGAGCCCTTGGAAACGCATTCAAACTCGTCGGAGCAGTGAACGGGAAGATCAGCTTCGGCAACCTATACGTAATCATTGGCTCACCTAAATCTTCCGGCAAAGGAAGCGTGGCGGGAGCACTTATGCAGCCACTGCTGGCGGCTTCCCAAAGACTGGAAGACCGTTTCACCCAAGAAGAACTGCCCGGACTGAAACGGGAGAAACTTGTACTCGAAAAGCGAGCGGGCATTCTCGTTGGTGAACTGGCGTCAGGGAAAAGAGGCACGCGCGGTTCCAAGGATCCCATAACCGCAGTCGAGAAACGAGAAAGAGAGGAAGAGCTCGAAGCGGCCCTGCAAAGGCTTGGTGACCTTGAAATGCTGCTCTCCTCGCTCCCAAGCTATTGGATCAGTAATTCGACTTCCGAGGCTGCCGCGGTCGCCCTGGCCCGGAACAAATCGGCGCTGATGGTCTATTCCCCGGAGGGTGGTGAAATCCTTCGCGTCCTGGCCGGTAAATACCGGAAAGACTCACAGGGCGACTTTGATTTGATGCTGTCGGGTTACAGTGTTGAACCCATGAAAAATAACCGCATCACAAGAGGGATGAACCAGCTGACGCCGTGCGTTAACATGATCCTGCTAGTTCAACCGGGCATTCTCCGCGAGCTGCTGGGCAACGAGGAAGCCTTCGAGCGGGGTATGACGGCCCGGATTCTCACCGTTATCGTTGAAACGGTTCCCCTCGCTGATGACGGAGTTTACCGGCGCGTGAGCAAGGAAACGGAACAGGGCTGGGAGCAACTCTTCGCGGGAGTCTTCGACCGTCGCGAATCACTGGCCGGCGGGACTCGGGAAATCATCTGCTCGCCCGAAGCCAAGGAAATCTTCAGGGGGTACCACAATGAGGTCGTTCAACTCAGGCTCGGGAAGTATCGAGACATCGAAGCCGAGCTTGGCCGCGCACGGGAGAACGCCATCCGCATCGCACAAGGTCAGTGCGTGGCCGATGACGTGGACGCCAGCATTCTCACCGAAGATCAAGCAGAAAGAGGTGTTCAAATTGCCCGGTGGTTCCTCCGCTCAAATCTGCGGACCATGAACGAAGCAAGGGCGCGCCGACAGGCAGACCGAGCCGAGGAACTTTATGACCTCTTGGACCGCAAGGGCGGGCGCGAGTCACTCCGCAACTTAGACAAGTCTCACGGATTCTCCGCCGTCGAGATCCGAGAGATTGTCAAAGCCACTGGCCCCCGATTCGTCTTGGAGACGGCAAGCACCGGCGGGAGACCGAGCGAAACCCTCAGCATTGCGAAATGAAATTCCTGAGATGTTGCACGGACAAAACCCCCAGAACCCCCAAAAGGAGAGGGGAGGGGGGGGCTTTTGGGGCTTTGGGGGCTTTTGGGAGCAGCATGTCCGCCGGAAGTTCGTTTCGCACAATGCACTGACCACCCCCGACCGCCGCCGGAACTATCCATGGCATGAGTGGGGGGGCGATACGGCACACGTGGGGGAGCCTATTGTATAGCGTGTGGGGGTGGATGGCTTTAGGAGTCTCCTTAGGTCGGACCAAGGGCGCTGGTATAGACACTCCAACCCACTTCTCACAAACTTCAAAATTACACCATGCAGACTAGCTTTTCTCAAACCACTACGAAACCCCAATGAAACCGCACAAAACCACACAGGATAGCACCACGTTTGTAACGCCCCCGGCAGGAATGCTGCGCAGCGGAGAGATCGCACTCCTACTCGAAGTCGAACCGAAGGCCGCGTCGAGGTGGCTCGGCGCCGGGTGCCCGACCGATGACGCCCTCGCGCTGCTGAACTGGCTTGGAAGGAACGACCGCACCGCCGAAAAAGTAATGTATCGTGTCGCGGAGATCCGCGAGGAGTTCAGCCGGCACGCTGGCGACGGCACCGATGGAACGGTTTTGAACCTCGTTTTCCTGGCGAGGATGCTATCGGCCGACATCGACCGGCTGAACGTGATTTTTCTCGACCTGTACCAGCGCGCCGAAGAGCGCAAGGCCGCCGGAGCCGATGCCACTGGGGTTGACCGTCAAAGGAGCGTGGTCTTCCGAGAAAACAACGCAAAACGCTCCGCGCTCCGCCGGACCCTTGATCGAATGGGCCGCGTCGCCCAGGCGGCCGGCCAAGCTGTGCCATCGGAGTAGGCGACACCGCCGGAGTCCGCGGCGCAGCCGGCGAGGCTGGCGGGCCCGTGAATTAGGCACTGCCACTAAATTCACTTGCTACCGCCCGCTGACGGGGGAAAGTGATCGAAATTCACCAGATTCAATAAACCAAATCTCCCTAATCGCGGAGCGTCAAAAGCGAATGCTTATCAGTTTCACGTCATCCGGGAAAACCTCCACTGGCATGACATCCGGCTCTTTCGTCGCTTGTGGGGCTTTTTGCGACGGAACGATATCGTCCTGGGTGACCGCGCGTTTAGCGATTACGTGAGCCTGGCGTCGCTGCCCAAGAAGGCCGTGGACGTTGTCTGCCGGCTTCACCAAGCACGCCGCCCGGACTTCCGACGCTGCAAGCAGCGTCTCGGCACCTACGACGCCCTCTTCACCTGGATCAAACCCTGGCTCCGGCCGAAGTACCTCACCAAGCGCCAATGGAAGTCCGTGCCGGAGCAGATCACCGTTCGCATTTTGCGCTGCCGCATCACTCAACGGGGGTTTCGCACGCGCCACCTCACCCTGGTGACCACTCTCCTGGATCCCAAGAAGTATCCCGCTGACGAACTATTTGCCGTCTACCAGCGCCGGTGGCACCTTGAGCTTTGTTTCCGGGATCTCAAGACCACGATGGGCATGGAGACCTTGAGCTGCCGCTCGCCGAAGATGGTGCACAAAGAACTGCTGATGTACCTCATCGCTCACAACTTGATCCGTTGCTTGATGGCCGAGGCCGCGGCCATCCACGACGTCGAGCTTGATCGAATCAGTTTCAAGGGCTCCATCGACGCCACGCGCCACTTCAGCAACGCCATGGCGAAGGCGCGTACCAAGAAGCAATGCCGCCGGCTGGAGGCCACCCTTCTGAAGATCCTGGCCGAAGACCAGCTTCCCGATCGACCCGACCGACGAGAGCCGCGCGCCGTCAAACGGCGTCCCAAGCCCTATCCACTGCTGAACAAGCCTCGTGGCGAATATAAGGACATCCCTCACAGAAACCGCTACAAGAAATAAAGCACCATGAAATCAAGGGGCTTAATTTAGCGCCATTCATCTCTGACCCCTTTATGACCCCTTTATGACCCCTTTATGACCCTTTTACGTCATGACCCCTTTAAGCACCACAAAATCCTGCCGCACGCCGTCCATGCTCACGGTGTATTAACTGATAGATGGCATGAAGACTGGCGGACGCGCAAAAAACTTGCAACGTCCGTCAACGTATGAAAGACGAACAAGTAACCTCTACTGCTCAGGCTTGCGGAGCACAAGTCGCAAGTAACGCCGCATCAGTCCAACCGCTTTACCAGCAGAT